>PATG01000128.1 GCA_002713555.1 Planctomycetaceae bacterium | reverse complement strand
TAGAGTACTTCGCCTTTCCATTCTACGAATCCTTCGATGGCCTCGTACTCGGCGAGCCCAAGCTGATCGTACAACCTGGCTGTATCTCGATTTCGGTCTTCTGCTCGTTGCCAGAACTCGCGCGGATCAGGGCCCGGGAAAAGAGCCTTATCTTTTTGCGATTCATGCTTGAAGATCGCCATTCGCTTGCGGAGCAATTCGGTAGGACTCAAGGGCACGGCCATCTCGATCTGGTTGGGGCTCCACTCTTGCCAGGCACCACGGTAGAGCCAGACCTGGCAGTCTTGATACCAATCGTCTTGGGATACCCTTTGGCAGGATTGCAAAACGGCAGATAAGCATGTGCGGTGTGTGCCGTGGGGGTCCGACAAGTCCCCGGCAGCATAGATTTGGTGGGGTTTCAGAGTTTGCATTAGATTGAGCGTAATTTGCAAATCTTCTTCTCCCAAAGGCTTTTTGCGAACACGGCCCGTTTCGTAAAACGGCATATCGAGAAAATGCAATTGAGGGCTCGGTATACCACAGCAGCGTGTGGCGGCACGTGCTTCTGTGCGGCGTATGATGCCTTTGATGGCCTGGACTTCCTCACTATCGACTTGACCAGGTAACTTGCCATTTAAAAACTTGTCGATATGCGACTCTAACTGAGCCGTGCGCTCCGGGTCGATGCCGAAGTGCCGATTGTATTCGCCCGCAAATTCGGCGAAACGTGTGGCGTCGTCATCAAAGACAGCAATATTCCCCGAAGTCTGGTAAGCCACATGCACTTCATGGCCCTGATCGACCAGTCGAATCAAAGTCCCTCCCATGCTAATGACATCGTCGTCGGGGTGGGGTGAAAAAATGAGGATGCGTTTGGGCCAAATATTGTCGGTGGGGCGAGATCGATCCCCTGGTTGCTTATTCTCCTCAGGTTTGCCGCCAGGCCAACCGGTGATGGTCGCTTGGAGATTGCGAAACACACGAATGTTGAGCTCATAAGCACTTCCCGTTGATGCCAATAGGTCTTGCAAGCCGGCTTCGTTATAATCCTCAGTGGTGAGTTTCAGTAGCGGTTTTTCTTGTTTCTGAGCAAGCCACAAGACGGCTTTATGGATCTGCTCGTTGGACCACTCGATCGTCCCGAGTTTCCAAGGCTCCCGGCAGCGCGTGAGTTGTTCGGCCGCCGCTTTGTCCAGGATGATCTGAGCATTGGGGTGTTCTTGCAAGAAGCTCGCAGCAACGCTCGTCGAAACCTCACCTTCCACAGCCTTGGCGATGACGTTCGCTTTGCCCTCGCCCCAGGCCATCAGCACGATTTGACGAGCATCGAGAATTGTTCCCACCCCCATGGTGATCGCTCGATGAGGTACGTTTGGTTCGCCGTAGAAATCGCTGGCGGCATCACGGCGCGTAACGCGGTCTAAGGTAATCAGTCGTGTCCGGCTCGTTTTTCCAGACCCCGGTTCATTAAAGCCAATGTGACCGGTACGGCCAATGCCCAGGAGTTGCAAGTCGATACCACCTGCAGCCTCAATTTTTGCTTCATACTCTTGACAATACTCGGCGATTTTTTCTTTTGCACAAGTTCCGTCAGGCATGTTTGCATGTTCAGCCAGGATATCAATATGATCAAAAAGATGCTCTTGCATGAATCGCACGTAAGATTGCAACTCTTCGGGCTGCATCGGGAAGTATTCATCTAAATTGAATGTAATCACGTTCTGGAAGCTGAGCCCATCCTCGCGATGCAGGCGGATGAGTTCATCATAAACGCCCGTTGGAGTGCTGCCGGTGGCTAGTCCGAGGACACACATTTTGTTCTCAGTAGCACGCTGACGAATTAACGTTGCGATTTGCTGTGCTACGGCACGGCTGGCTTCTGCCGCATGGCGGAACAGCTGGCAGGGAATGTTTTCGGTTTCTAGTTCGGCCATATTCGTCATGGATTAAGCTTTCTTGTTGAGTTCCAGTACCCGGTCCATCCGCCTTGCAATGTCGTTCAAACGATCACGTCCGCCCCCGGAAACCTCGGCTGTCGACCAGCCGCTAAAGCGGATTTCTGTTAGAGCCTTACAAACTTCTGGCCAATTCACATCCCCTTCGCCAATCTTGCAAAAGCCATTTTTTTGTCCCCAGTCTTTTACGTCTAGCTTGACGATACGTGATCCGAGTGTGCGAACCCAGTTCTCGCTTGAGCCAAACTTGCGAACGTTTCCAATATCAAAGTAAATGCCAACCCAAGGGCTGTCGATCTCATCAAGATAGTCTCGAAAGAGTTCTGGAGATTCGCAGAAGCCGTTCCAGACATTTTCGATCAGAATCCGTACACCCAATCGGCTGGCTATTGGAAGCACTTTCCGTATTTCGACAATCGAGCGTTGCCATACGTGATCGTGACTCTCATCTTTGCCTTTCACAGCTCCCGGAACCAAGAGTACCGAGTTGCCACCGAAAGAACGCGTATCACGGATCGCCTGCTCCAAATAGCCACGGCCCTGGTCACGGGTTTTTGCATCCGGACTGGATAAGCGGAAATTCCAATGCTTGCTATCAACAACGCCATGGACGGGCATCCCCGTTGCCTCGCTTGCCTTGTTTACCTCACTGGCGGCAAGGTTACTCGGGCTAGACAACTCCATGCCGTCGAAGCCCAATTCCTGGCAGAGTCGAAACTTATCCAAAATTGTGCCTTCGACATCGATCATATCCCATTTTACGGACTTGTAGATATTCTTAGTAGCGCTCAAAGCATGGACATCCGCATCTTGGATTGCCGGGGAGTTAGGGGAGTTCTTAGTCTGAGAATTTACAGCAGCAGTTTGGGAATGAACAGCAGCCAAAGTGGCACCAGCAGCAATACCTGAAAATTTACGTCGCGAGAGGAGATGTTTATCCATATTGGAAGATCTTATATTAAAAGTATTCGATGGCTTGAAGCCGTTCATAAGAGCGATTATGCGAGCGGTCAGCGTCTGATTCAATATAGCCAGACTAATTGGTTGCAACCACCGTACGCCCCTAGCCCACAGCTGTAACCAACTTTTAAGTTACGATTTGATTTGCTATTGGGCCAGCCCCTTTCGTTCTATGTTGCATAATTGAAGAGATTGTAAGGGCTGATTCGGTACTGGGGCAGGGGTGCGACTACCCAAGCTGCTGCGGGGTGAGTTTTTAAAATGGCATCGTGAATGGTGAATGCGACATTTCGGCAGTGTTTCCTTTCCTGCTGGCCAACGCTAAAATGTCCTTGCTCAGACTTGATTTCAGGTCAGGTAGTTTTGCCATTAACGCGCGGAGGATGATTCTGCGAGGCTTGTTTTGAATTGCCGAACTTTTTTATTTTCGATTAACCATTGTTCCTATTGCCGCCAGTCTGTTTCGTAAGCTTGCACGTAGGAGTGAGTGAAAAAGTATATTGCCACGGACCATTTATCACCATGGTGGCCTGAGTGACAATTATTTGTTCCTGGGTTAGCGCTTACGAGAAAGGTATCCTATTGCATGGATGAAAATCGAATTAGCCAATTGATCGAAGTTTATCGTGACGGTTTGCTTGACAATACGCTTCCTTTTTGGATTCCTCGAAGTGTTGATCATGAATTTGGTGGATTCATGTTTGCGCGAGATCGTGATGGAGAATTGCTTGACTCGGACAAAGGAGTTTGGCAACAGGGACGTTTCACCTGGCTACTGGGAAAACTTTACAATCATGTGGAACCAAGAGAGGAGTGGCTGCAAGCCGCCTTGCTTGGGGCTCGATTTATGGACGAGCATTGCTTTGACCCTCTTGACGGTCGCATGTGGTTTCATGTAACGAGAGGGAGAAAGCCAATTCGCAAGCGACGTTATGCATTCTCAGAAAGCTTTGCATCGATCGCCTATGGCGAGCTTGCCAAAGCAACTGGGGACGACCAATTTGCCGAAAAAGCCAGGCAAACGTTCAAGCGATTTGTTGACCACAATCTGGACCCACAAGGAGTGGAGCCAAAATTCACCGATGTGCGACCATTGAAGGCCATTGGGTTCCCCATGATTACCATTGTCACGGCTCAGGAACTGCGGGTGTCCATCGATCTTCCAGAAGCCACGGAATGGATTGATCGCAGTATAGAGAGCATTTGCCGTGACCATCTAAAGCCCGACATCGAGTGTGTGATGGAAACCGTTGGCCCTCATGGTGAGATGTCCGACCACTTCGACGGGCGCACGCTCAACCCGGGCCATGCCATCGAGGGAGCCTGGTTTATTATGCACGAAGGCAAGCTTCGTGGAGATTCGGAGCTGATCAATACCGGACTCAAGATGCTCGATTGGATGTGGGCGCGGGGCTGGGACCCAGAGTATGGCGGACTGCTATACTTTGTCGACGTGAATAAAAAGCCGTTGCAGGAATATTGGCATGACATGAAGTTCTGGTGGCCTCACAACGAAGCGATCATTGCAACCCTTTTAGCCTATCAATTGACAGGAGATCCCAAATACGCGGAATGGCACGCACTGGTCCATGATTGGTCATACAAACATTTTGTCGATCACGAACATGGTGAATGGTACGGCTACCTGCACCGCGATGGTCGAGTGAGTGTTCCCTTGAAAGGGAATTACTGGAAAGGCCCATTCCATCTACCGCGAATGCAATACGTATGTTGGCAGATATTAGAAGAGATGCAATCTGCCTAAATACAACCAGANCGCCAAGCAACCCCATNGACTAGAGGCTGACCTGCCCCCAGGTANGGTACCAGTGTCTAACTTAGAACGGGGCTGANTCGCTTCGGGTGCNGGGGGTCGATAGGCTAGGCTGCTGTGCGGCCGCGCAGTGTTTTAATGTTTCCTCCATCGCTCGATCAACACCTTTGCCTCAAGCATGGTGTCAAAGAGCTCACGGTTCAGTAGCTCATCTCTGAGTTTGCCATTGAAGCTTTCGATAGAACCGTTTTCGCAACGAATACCAGGCTCGATTAACAGAGTCTGTACTTCGACTGGGTTGAGCCAATTTACGATTCTTTCGCGGTCGACATCGGTATTAAGTTGAAGCACCAGACCTGTGGAAAGTTGCCGAGAATCTCAGCTGTGTTTGGGATGCAAACTGACAACGACACGTTCGATTTCGCTCGGCTTCATCGGATTGGTTCCAGCCAAATCGGCACCGGGTAGATCTTGAACCCCATCCAGCTTGACCATCCGAGCGGGACGCATCACCGCGACGAGATAGGCATAGGAGGGAGTGTACTTCAAGTCGTTGGCAAAGACCCGTGGCAAGGATTTCTCATTATCAGATTCAGCCCCTACCAGCAACGTATTGCCAAACATCATGGAGATCGTGAAGAAACAGGCGAGGCATCGTTTCATTGTGGATACACTCCGAGGCTTAAAAGGGATACACTTAAAAAAATAGTAGAAGGTCCGGCTTTGTAAAAAACCTGTGACTTGGTGGGGACTATTGAACTGGTTATCTCGTTCCCAGGCTCTTGCCTGGGAAGCAGTCGACAATCTGCCTGTCCTTTTGTGCTCCACTTTTTATAGTACGGGGCGACAAATCTTCTCGGCGAGTCGCTTATTGGAATATGTCCCATTCGCATTCTAGAAACTCGCTGGTAATCACAATCATGGAGCGATAGAAATCGGTTTTCGCCTGATTGCTGGCAGCGATCAACAATTCCACAGGCCAGCGCAAATGGCGTGCGAAGTAGGAATTTGCAAATTCCTGGATGGCTTCGATCGCAGCCGAATCGAATTGTCCGTGTGCGACCTGTTCGAGAATGTGCCCCATCACAGCCAATTGTACACCGAAGTGATCGAGCATCGCCCGGCCTGGCATGGACTCACAATCATAGCCCGCGATATTTATAAATCGCTGCATCGATGCGATTGTCGTACCCTGGAGTTGGCCCGTTTCCCATACGGATTGATAGGGCGGCAGGTGACCGGCTGGACCAATGAATAGACGACAAAACTCCATGGCAAGCTGTTCTACCGTTTGTTCGCAAGCATCCGATGGCAGAATCCCGCCGGCTTGTACGAACGGCCCATGCAACGGTGGCGCGAGCAAACGCTGCAACAGGTCCTGATCCACTTCAAGCAGCCAAAGCCGTGCAATCAGGTGATAAGTATTGCTGCGTGCGCTAGCGCCCTCGAAAGCTCCGGGTAGTTTGGTATTGGATCGCATCGTCAACTTACCTTTTTGATTGACACGACGGTGTCGTGAAATGACTGCTGGCCGCTGACCGGATCGGGAGCGATGGGTATCAGGCGATTTTGGTTCCAGCCGTGGCCTGTGTTCGGTTGCCACTTAGCCGGATCGCCTGCGGAATTGTCTTCCCACCACATGTTGCGCTCCCAATCAGCGTCGCGGTACGTATCGACGTCGCAGCCGACAAGGTGTCCGGTTTTCATCGGCCGTTTTTGGGCCTGCGCCACGCTAGTGTATTGCCAGTGACCGCAACTGTTGCTCATGGCAATTGCCCGCGGGTGGATGCCTTCCATCGTCACGATCGGAACGCGCATGGTGGCAACAACGCGACGGCCATTTTCTCGGGGCAGATCATCGCGATTCAGATGCGCCGACTGCTTTTCTAATTCCTTCGAATAGTAAGAAGTCAGCTCGATCCAGTCACCGTCCTTCAGTCCAAACTTGGCTGCCGTTTTTGGGTTCAGCCAAGCCGGATTTGAATGCACGATCTCGGCCAGCCATTTCAAGTTCATGGTACGGCCATGGTTATGGACGTTCCATTTGAAGCTGGTCATGATCAGTTCGTCGTCGGCTAAGTTTTCGTGCTCGCTTGGCTGGAACCACGACGGCATCGAATCGACTTGCAGATCGTGTCCTTGATGATTGGCGGGGCGGTTCTTGGTTTTGGTAACGCCGCTGCGCGCGATGAGTTCGGAACAATCCTCGTTATTGCCAATCTTTTGCACGAAAAGGCTGCGAATTTCGAATTTGCGGCTTGGCGTGGCAAAACCACGGACTGGCTTGCCGTCCTTGATCACACCGATGCCGACACCATCTTTCATGATGACACCGCTCGCTGGGTCCACCTCTGCGTCCTGCATGTCGTCCGCGGAAATCGCCATGTTGTACGGCTCGTAAAACGGCTCGCGGTCGCCTTCCCACGCACCTTCGTCCAGCAGCCGATCGAGGCCCTGCTTGCCGGTCTGGGGATTCTCGGGCACGGTCGATGCCCAACGCTGCATATACTCCTCCACCGACTCCTTGTACCACTCCTCCATGCCCCCGCCGATCCGCTTAGCCAGTTCGGGGAAGAATTCGCGAACGTCTTTGGACTCGCCGAGTGGCTTAATCATCGGCGTGCGTACACCGACGTAAGGACGCAAGTTGTAGGAACTACGGGCATCAAGATCCCATCGCTCCAAGTACGTGGTCCACGGCAATACGATGTCAGCGTAGTGTGCCGTTTCGTTATAAAAACAGTTGATACAGACGTGGAAGCCGATCAATTCTTCGTCAGACAACACTTGCTGCGTAAGGCTTTCTTCCGGCCACGTGAGTGGCGAGTCGAGGTTGTAGGTCATGTAGGCTTGCAATTTCGCACGGCCTTGCAGCAGGTAGAGATAAATCAACTCGCCGACACGCATCCGCCGCCAAACATTGGCCAGTGGATATTCGGGCGGATCTTCGAGCACACTCCATGTCTTCGCACCCGGCGGCATGGGTGGCGTTTTGACAATCGGATCCAGCCCGCCCCACAACGACCAGCACCAGCCGCCTTTCTTACCGACGCTGCCGACGATGGCGTTCAGAAGCTGAATGGCACGATCGTTGTAAAAGCCGTTGATATGCGCGGAGCTGCCCCGGTTGCACATCGTCGTGCAGGCTGGCGCGGCTTGGGCGAATTCGATCGCGATCCTGAAAATGTCGGCCGCAGGCACACCGCTGACTTTTTCGGCCCACTGTGGTGTGTATGGTTTGAGATGATCGCGCAGTTCGTCGACGGTGACGTTCGTCCAGCCATTGACGAATTTGGCGTCGTGCAGGTTTTCGGCAATGATCGCATGGCACATCGCCAACGCAATCGCGCCATCGGTGCCCGGAAACGGTGCGAACCATTCGTCGCTGCCTCCGGCCGTGTTCGAAAGCCGTACGTCGAACGTGACTAGTTTCGCTCCGTTCTTGTAGCGGCCATTTTGAATTCGCGTGGCGAACGGGATGTGGCCTTGGTGGGCCTCGAAAGCGTTGGAGCCAAAGTTAAGGATATATTTCGAATTTTCGACGTCGTTAATATCCCAATCGCTTTCCCACAGGTAGGTCAAATTGGCCGCCCGCCGGTTGCCTGAGCAGAGCGCGCGGTGACTGAGCTGAGTCTTCGTGCCGAAGGCATCGAGGAACCGCTTCACGGCGTCCTTACTGCGCTGTCTGCCATGGTGTAACGCGAACTCTTCGGGCCTACCACTTTCACGAACGGCCTTCAACCTGACTGCGATCTCCTCCAGCGCTTCCTCCCACGTGATGCGTTTCCATTTTCCTTCTCCACGCTGGCCGACGCGTTTCAACGGGTAGAGCAATCGCTCTGGATGGTACAAATGATTGAGGCCAGCCTGGCCACGAGCGCACAGATGCCCGCGGCTGTTGGGATCGTTCGGGTTGCCTTCAATCTTGATGACGCGGTCGTTCTTGACGTAACCAATGATGCCACAGACCGTGCTGCACAATTGACACATCCCGGGCACTTTTTTCACATCCTTGTATTTGTTGCGGTCTGGCCAATTTCGCTTCGCTAAAGGGCCGGGCAAGCGGCAAACTCCAGGCATGTTCTCGAAACGGCCAAGTTCATAAGGCTTGCCCTTGATACGATTCCACTTTTCCAGGTCGATGCCTGGTGGCAATTTCTCCCGGCCAAGTTCCTCGGCTCTGCCGCCCGCTGCACCCAATGTGGTCAATGCTCCTGCGCTGCCGGCGGCCAAGCCGAGCTTGAGGAACTTGCGTCGTGATTTAAGGCTACCGCCCATTGACTTCTGTCTCCATAGTACATTCAGCTACAAACGCACACCGACTGACCCTGTATGCTTCAAGGGGCAGGGTCTTTCTTCCAGTTGTAGATACTGTAGGCTTCGGTGTTGTACGACTCGCCCTCACGGGGAATGTCGTCTTCGACTTCGGGAGGTGCCGGTCCGACAAACCACATTCTAGGTTTGGTATTTTTTTCTGTGCGCAGCTGCTGAAGCTCACCGTCTGCGTCCTTGGCGTCCGTCATCGCCTTGTTGATTTTCGAATGAGGGTCATTCAGGTCGCCGAAATACAGGGCTTCGGAGGGACAAGTCGGCACGCACGCTGGCTCCATCCCGTTTTCCGTGCGGTGGTAGCAGTTGTGGCATTTGACGGCTTGCTTGGCAACGGGATCAAGATAGATCGCTCCGTAGGGACAAACTTCAACACAGGTGCCATGCCCGCAGCAGGTATCGTAGTCGACAGCGACCGTGCCTCCGGCCTCTTTGTGTAGCGCACCGCAGGGACAAGCCTTGATGCACGGTGCGTCTTCGCAATGCTGACACGCCATGGGTAGAAACATCCGCGCTACTTTCGGATACTCGCCGATGTCCTTATATATTGTTTGGCGAATAAAGTGACCCAGTGGCACGTCGTTTTCGGCTTTGCAGCTCACCTCACAGCCGTGGCAGCCGAAACATCGCCGCGTGTCGACGAACCACCCATATTTCTTGCCGTCCTCTGGAGTCTTCATACGTTCGTTCCAAAACTCTTCGGGCTGATACTTGCTGCTGGTTTCATCCGTATCATAGGCGGGAGCATTTTTTGTCGCTTCGGCCAGCGGCAGCACGGGCAGTGTTTTGTACGACCGCTTAAGAAAGTCGCGGCGGTCAGTTTCTTTTTCGGGCATAGCATTTTCCTTAAACAACACTGCGATCGTTACAGATCAAAGCGGCCATTGAATGGACTAGCGCCATTATGTCTGCAGCACAAGTCTAGCTGCAGTCGAGAGACGCGATTGGGTTCTCATGGTAAAAAAGAAACCGCTCGGTAAAAGGTCCGAGGGGCACGACCGTACCACCTGCCAAAACGAAGTTGCTAAACTCGAACAACTCGCCGGCTACACGCAACGAAGTCACGTGAATGGGAGAGAAAAGATAAATGCAGGCGGATTGCTGCGCATGTAAGAATTCCCTACAGAAGAGATTTGGTTATAGGTGACCGAGACGTATCAGTCAAGTTGGGAGTCTTCTTGGAACTAGCTGGTTGGGTATACATTCAGGATGAACATTGTATCCCCACCAACCGCAAACTGCGTCAGCCACAAAACAGAAACCCGGCGTTGCGAGATCCCGCCTGCGGCCGGTCGACCTCTCAATAACCACGAAGTAGTAGGCCGGATCAAGGAGCGAAGCGACGCCGCTCCGGCGACGGAACGAGTGGAAGGTGGTTTTTACTGGCGCTGCCGGAACGGCGCTGCGCTTGGTCCGGCCTACTTTTCCCAGCGCTGCGAGATCCCGCCTGCGGCGGGTCGAGCGCGCTAGAAACACAGCGCTGCGAGATCCCGCCTGCGGCGGGTCGAGCTCGCTAGAAACTAACCACGAAGTAACCTGCAAAGTGTTTCCGCATCATTCGAGCGTCATGTCGAAAACGTTAGCTCCCTCTTTTACTTCGAATTCCAATTCCGAAGTGCGAACGCTTCCATACTTTGCTGGCAGTTCGAAGCCCTGGGGCGGTTGCAAACTCGCGCGATACGTGCCGACTAGCACGCCATAATTAGACCCTGTGCGAAGTGAATATTCGCCCGTGTCGTTTGTCATGGCGTAGGCGCCCGGGCCGCCGGACTTGCCTTGAAAAGTAACGATCGCGTTTGGGACAGGCTTGCCAGCGTAGGAGATTGTTCCCGATACGGTCGATTCCAAGCTGGATCCGCAGCCAACAATTGCCGACACAAACAATCCTGTTACGAGCAGACAGCGAATGCGTAGTTGCGACGATCCTTGCATGAAATTAGAAATCCTAGAAATTTGTATTGTCGATGACTTCTTCACCATCTCGCGTACTCAGTGCCCGGTAGGTAACCATGTCGATGGTGTCTCTGATGAAGTGCACTGAAGCATCTGCAAAAGAAAAATGGATTCCACCCGGATGCAAACTGCGAAATCCGAGTGTCTCGCCGTGGAGAGTACGAAATGTCTGTATTTCGTCCGACGTAGCTCCCACAAAATGATTCGGAAAAATCGAACAGGTGGCCCAAGTACCGTTCCCGAAGGACCAGGAAGAATGTTGATCGAATTCAGGAAGAACTTCACCGATCAGAAACGTCTGGCTGGTACCGTCGGTAATTCCCTTCCAGCGCTGTCCTTTCATCCGCCAGTCGTTACGCCAGATGAGTCCTGTATTACAACTGTCGCTTGCGTGAGAATCGTGTGGACCGGATTCATTGCCTTCCGGAACCCACTCAAACAGTCGCCACTGCCCGAGCGCTTGGACCAGCGTATTGCCCGTGTTCCCCTTATAGTTTGATACCGCTTGAGGCACACTGGGCCAGTCAGGCTGATCGGTAATCAGTGCACGTTGCTGCGAATAGTCATCCGAAGGGCAGGTCAATGCTGCCAGCGGAGTCTCTACTGCTTGCGCGATTGCCGCTTGTGCGCCTGGGCTACTGTTTCTCATGCCTCCACCAGCAGCAAAGTTACCTGCGAACGCATGCTCTGAGAGTATGTCATAAAGTGCGGGCTGCTCGAGAAAGGGTAGTATTTGAACTATCCAGCTCACTCCGTTGCCAGCGTCAACGCGACTTTCACAATTCTCGAGGTACCAGGAAAATTCACTATGGGGCAAATCGCCATGAGTACTGAGAAAATTATGGCAGCCAAGAGCCAACTGTTTGACGTTATTTTGACACTGGGCGCGGCGCGCGGCCTCACGTGCAGCCTGCACGGCCGGCAAGAGCAGCGCCACCAGAACGCCGATGATGGCAATCACCACCAGTAGTTCGACTAGCGTAAATCCTTTGGATCTACGCATGCTCCCTACAGAGATAAANGCATCTGTTGCTCTTGNAAGTTGCCTTCGNTCCGAATCGTTCATCTGAATTGCCTGAATTCCCTATCGCTCTGTGGAGCATGTTCCTGCTGCTGCGCGGAGCATGCGGTCGACCAATCCTCCCGGCTGGCAGGGCGCAGAAACGTNCTGCTGCGNGATCGCTGCCGGCAACGACCAGAGGATCATGTCCTGGTAATAGTCACTGCCAAACACGCGCTCTCCAGTATCGGTATCGCCGCGCATGATGTTCGGCACATCCCAAGTGTAGCCGTGCGTGCAAACGACATTCTCCCACATACGTCGGGCCAAGTCGAGGCCGAAGTCGACTTCGCCTTCGTACATGTAGTTCATCGCCAGCATACACGCCTCGGGGGGGAAGTAGCTGAAGCGACCGTAATCCCACGTGCCTTCTTTCTTCTTCCGGATGGGGGAGCCGTCAGGCATCGCGTAGTTGGTCGCCGCCGAGGCACTCAGCGCGACGTTGGTTTGCTTGATGGTCTCCAAAGTTGTCCGCACGCGATCAGCAGGCAAGGCACTGGGCAACCCATGGTGATCGGTGACCCATTGGCCGTCCATCTGGTAGCCGAAAATAAACTCGCTCTTGATCCCTTTGACCGGGTCAAAGAAGTTCAAGTAGTAGCCGCGCTCATCCCAGAGACGGTCTTCCATGGCCTGTGCCCCCAGACGAACCCACTCGGCACATTGCTCGGCAAACGTGTCGTCGCCGACTTGGCGTGCTATACGCTCGGTGATTCTTGCCTGGGCCAAATGGAGCAGGCCCACGTGCGCTACGCACCCTAACCAGCCGGGATAATCCGCCTCGAACCACTCCTTGTTGCCGTATTTGAGCGGCATCGCGATGACCTGCTCGCCCACGGAGTATGCTGGATTACTGTCGGCCCCGGTGAATATTGTGTACTCCATCGCTTTCTTGATCATCGGGTAGAATTCGCGCGTGGTTTTCTTGTCGGGCGTGTCACGACAGAGAAGATACCGATCGACAATTGCCGCCAGGCTAATTCCATTGGTCGACGCCTGGTACTGGTTCCAGGTAGGTCGAGCCAGGTGCGCCTTGGTGCCGATGATCCAGGGCGGGCAGCCGTCGGGGGCCTGACACGCCTGGTAGGCGCGGATGGTCGATAGCTGCAGTTCCGGAAAGAAATAGACGAGCGGCAAGGAGCCATAAAAGCTGCACGGCAGGCATTCCATCTGCGGACAGCAGCGGGGGCACTCGTTCATGCCGAAGATGCCGTCTTCTACCCGCACCCACTCAGGCATACTGGGAGTCTTCTGTGCCCACAGTCCGTCCTCGGCCAGGCAGTAGAGAATGTTTACGAGCGTGTCGCGCAGCCAGATCGGGAGCTGCTCTTCTGCATACACCACCTCTTGCCAGGCTAGCGTTCGCTTGAGCAAGTCCGCATGATGCTCAGCCAAGTAATTGGTCGTGTACTGTACACTCGGATAACGGTCGGCATACATGTGGGTGTAGATGCCGCCCGCTTTCCCCCGACGAATCATCCAGGTCTTACTGGTCAGGCGGATCTTGCCTGTGAAGGGACTGATCCAACGGATGGAAGTCCAGGGCTGCACGACAACGTCGCCAACTTGACTATCGCCGTCGAAGGGTCTGTCGTTGACAAGCTTGGCCGCCCCCTGGCTATTGGCTTTCTCGGCCCAAGCACTTTGCCGGTGAATCGTGGATCCCCCCATGATGCTGTTGGGCACCCAATCGTCAATCATCGGGTAGGGAGGCCCCATCCCGCCGCCGGTACAGTTGCCGATTTCCCATGCGCCCAGCGGATTGTTTTCGAGACTCCAATCGCGGCCGATATCCCATGTCTCACCCGGCTCGACGGGCTGGTCGGGATCCTGCTGGTCACTATCCTGCTCGTCAACGCGAATGGCTTCGATCGAGAGCTGCGTGCCGGCGTAGTCTGATTCATGCCCCTCTTTCGGACCAAAGTACTGCGATATTCGCTGTCCGCGGGTCACTTCATATTCCTTTTCGAAGACGATAGGAACATCTCGACGATGGTTCTTGTAAGTCATGTCGGCAATGTGGTCGGCCGACTGATCCCAATTGCCGTTGGGACAAATCCACGCCTCGGTGACCGCTCCCTTTTCAGGCTCGGCGTTGAGGCTACCGTCACCGTTCCAGCGCGGGGCCAACCAGGTGAGCGCGAAGCGAATCACCTTCTCCTGACCGGCGTCCAAGACGAAGTCCACCGCGACCGATGCTGCCCCATTCTTGCTATCGGTCGCCGGCAGACCTTCGTGAATCCGTGCCCAAGCGGCGCCATGAGGGCCCAGTTCGCCACCGGTGCGTATGTCAGCTTCGTCCAAAACGGCAAGGCCATACGATGCCGTCTTGCTCAGCACCTGAATTCCGCTGGCGGCACCCGTGAGCGGCTGGTGGTCGAACGTTGCCCCGCCGGTTTCCTCAGCACTGGGACCGGGAAAGGAAAAGGCAACGGTGCCCTGCTGGCTAGTAGCTGTCTGATTGCGAAGTCGCAGCTC
>PATG01000017.1 GCA_002713555.1 Planctomycetaceae bacterium | reverse complement strand
ACATTCTGAGAAAAAACTTGCGCATCTGTGGAACATTTGTAGAAATCAATACTGACAATCATCGAAGGGTAGTCGTGTACGACTTTGTCAATGAAAGATTCTACTTGAGAATGTATGCCTAATTCCTCAAACAACTCTCGCTCCAATGCTGCGGTTTTGGTTTCACTCGCATCGACCTTGCCACCGGGAAACTCCCAATATCCGCCCATAACTTGATCGGAAGCTCGCTTGCAGGCCAAAATTTGCTCATTCTCGTTGACGAGTACACCACCGACAACTTGGACCACTGGCTTTTGTGAAATACGTGCAGATAATTCTAGTATGACTTGCAATTGACGCTCTAATGGAACGAAACTAAAATCGGGAATATGAACAAAAATGGCTGGAATAGCGCGTCCTCTTCTTTGCAAACCCTTTGTTTCAATTTCATGTAAGGTTCGATAGTACGTCTCATTGCACACAAATCGCCCACAGTCTTCACTGATTTCGACCGAATCATCATCTTCGAAAGTTGCTACTATCGAAGGGCGGTGTACTGTAGTGTGAAGTAATGCAAGTCCAGAATCCTCAACTGAGGTTTGCTGAACCATCCTTCCCTGATTGTCGGGAATCCTAAAATTGGACTCATTGATTGCACACATTTCCAAATTTATTTTCTCTACCTTTTCATTTAAGCCGATGTGGATCACGGCATCAAAATCTTCAATCTGAGGAAGACTCGCTTGACTACCATGGATATCAACAGTCAATATCTCTCCTGCAAACTCGAGTTCGACTAATTCAGATTCTAACCCGTAAGGAGGGGTGACATGGAGTTGCTGCTCATGGTGAGTGCCAAGCAATTGCTCGACAAGAATCTGAGACGGATTCTGTACATGTGAGCCAAAGGGCTCAAACCCGGTGAGCCAAATTCGAGTCTTCATTACGTAGAAACGGCAGCCTGATAGACATAGCAATTATGGATGTGGAATCAGCCAAGGGTCCATGGACGAGACTGAATTGGAACTCAGAGCCCGTCGTGATAGCATGGCGCATTTTGAGGACCAGTCCGGTCGTGACGGTGCTGATGGGAGCCTCATTCTTGCGGATGCGCTAACGTATGCAGCGGGTGCAAGTGCCTTCATTACTGCAGCCATCGATGCGTTGGAAAATGGTAATGTCGATACTCGAATTGGAATCTTGCTAGCCGCAGGATTTGGTCTCTGGTTGTGCTCGCAATCACTGAATAATTTCCGTAGGTTACTGCCCGTTTGGTTGCGTGTTGTGTTAGGAATGCGAATCCTGCCTGAGACGTTTGATGAACAAAGTACGTTTTCGAGAAAACGCAGAATGTGGACGATCGTTATTGCAGCAATATTGACTGCAATTATTGCCGTCCAATTTACATTGGATGATACAAGTATTGCAACGCGTTCTGGCGTACCCTTCCACTATGTGTTGTGGGTTATCGTGGCCCTTGACATCCTAGTCGCCTTCCAATGGTATAGGGTGATTGGAAATGCAAACCAAATTGTTGACAGACCCGGTGGATGGTAATCAAGCAGTTGTACAGAGGGTTGAACAGGGTGAACTGTTAGGAAGTGGTGAGGCAGATGGTGGATACTGAAGAAGAGGACTTGGTCGTCACCTTGTCACCAGAGGATTCCTCAGACAGTAGGTTTCGAAATATCTTCGCAGTAATACGTTTGATCTGGACTGAACTGACCGCAGGAGTCGGTGCTTGGGGTTCACTCAAACCACTCGTCGCAGGAGTACTCGCTGCAGTACCATTCCTGTTCCTTGGACAGCACTTCAATCGACAACATCAGAAAGGCTTCGATTGGATGTTACTCCAATTACCACTTGGACTCACAATCATCCTCTGGCCGGTTCTTTGGGCCTGGTCAATTTTTGATGCTTACCGGGTGGCAATGGTTGCGGTCTCAGAAGGTGAGAATCGCCGTCGTGCACTTGAATTGGTCAGTTGATTACCAATCATCTGGAATTTCAAGTGGTGAAAACAATTCCCCCGCTCCTTTTGCACTTGCCAATTGATTTCGAGCCAAATGCTCCCATTGACGCAACTGCATCAACGCGTCGACCAAGGGCATTTCTGTAGCATTCATCGCGGAACGAAGGATTGTGTCAAGAATGTCCATCCGATCTTCGTCAAGATTGTCTAGAAGTGTTTCCAAAGCAGGGCCTGAACTTGAGGTTGCATCTTGCTCACCCAAAATTGGCCATGGTTTGACAAGGATATCAGGCAATGATTCCCCCGATGCTTTAGCCTGTACATCCAGCGCCTCAGTCAATTGCTTGGTATATTTTGAAATGACCAATGAAACTTCGAGCAATGGCATCGAATACTGTCGGAGAAAATTTACGATTTGCTCTTGGAGAAAAACCATCTTTTCGGTGGTTTCTGACTCAGGACCAGGGATTGGAATCCGAGGTAAATCTTCAGACATGAAAGGCATTCCACCTAAATCTGACCAGTTGAACGTGCAATATCAATCTGCTCTTGTGTCCAACCCGCCGCCAGCAATTGTTCATCGGAAAATGCATTGTTTGTGGTGGCTTGGTTGTGACCTCCCGCGATATATTCAGAGGCAGCACGATTCAATTCGCTCTGTCTGAGGTAACCATTCCAATCCGCATCAAAATGAGTTGCGAATGAGAGGAAGGCTGCACCATCTTGAATACCATTTGTCGAAACAACATGCGAGAATACACCATCGTTGAAATCCAGTGGGACGTTTACCTCTGGAGGCGCTTCTGTTGCGGGGGGCGGCATGTTCTCGAAACCGGGGGGTGCCTGTAGATTGGGTGCCGGCATATTCTCGAAACCGGGAGGTGGCTGTAGATTGGGTGCTTGCACATCCTCAAATCCTGAGGGGGGTGGGACGGATGAAAGTGAGATGTCGGCTTCATTAGATTGGTCCATCGATTCGATTTCCTCATCCAATCCGGCTTGCTTTTCTCGTCGGTAAAGGACCAACATCGACACACCGAAACAAAGTGATGCGACGGCAATGATATACAAGACGAATAGTCCGCTCGACTGATCTATCTGCTGGGACAGGGCCTCACCATCTCGGGCCGTGTAAGGTTTGACTTCGATGGGTTCAATCGTGACCCAATCAATATCGATGTGTCGATCTCTTGCAATCAATTGATATCGATGAATCTGGCTTTCCTCGACCGAATCTGTAGGCAATTCCAACACAGTCGACCAATTGGCCATCGGTTCAAGTTGAACCGATGATCCGACTCCGGTAACTTCGACCCAGCGATCTGCTGATATTTCTTCAAGAAGAACAAATGTAATCTCCCCGGGTTGATTATTTCCATTAATTCCCTGAATAGAGAGTTTTGCAATTTCCCCACCTATGGGAGATGGATTTTCCCAAGAAATCGAGGTTTGTTCACCACGCAAATCAATCATTGGCCCCACGCGAATCAAACGCCATTGCGCCAATGGAGTATGTTCGGTGTTATTCTCAGCGAGATAAGGGTTCCCAGCTTCATCTGAACCTGTAATCCATACATCTACAATGTACCCAGGCAACAATTCAATCGAACCGGAATCTGTCAAATCCATAATGCCCTCCCAACTCCAATCGGCTCCGATTGGTGTGCCTTGTTGGAACGGTTGGTTACCTCGTGAAATTTCACTGGTCCCGGCACGAATTCTCCAATGAATTTCCGCTGGGCGATCTGAATTAAATCCGTGCTCATCCGAGACGTGCAGGCTGACAGGCAGTTGAGTGGTATCACTCAGACGTACATCTCCTGATGGGCCAATTGAACGAATCTCAGGAGGTGTACCATCTACGACCAACTGGATTCGAGGTTGCTGAATGGTGGTATCATCGGCTAATCCGGGTAGATTTTCCAAACTAGCGTACATATCTAGCCCACCACTTCGGACATTTGGCACAAGAATGTCTAGCGTGAAGTCGCCACCCTCTCGAGGAACAGCAGACCACGAGCGCTCCAAGTCACCCACGACAATGTCGAAGGCACCTTCTGGAGCAGGTGTGGAATCTTCACTGAACAAAATTCTGCCAGCTATTCGTACTACTTGTCCGGCAGCAATTAACTCGGGATCGGAATCAGGGCGATACAAATTCCGACCCGTCGCCAAATCCGTGGCAATAAAGTGGCCTGGAACCATATCAAATCGCAAATCATTGTCGAGACTCCATTCATCGTAAGCCAAACCACCTGTATCTTCATGACAAGGGACGTCTGTGTTCAAATCACAGGGCCAATCAATAACTTTCACAATCGGAACAAACATGATGTCGCCGTTTGTGTCAAACTCCTCTGGAAACCACCAAGTCAGTTGGAATCTGATGTCAAGATACAGAATACTGTTATTGGTTGGTTCCGTAGAATATGAACTGTACAGATTGGAGACCGCAACTGCAGTACTTCCCGATTCAAGGTGCATTTCATGTCCCGAAGCAGTCGACGTGAAATTTGCCCATATTGACGCTCGTTCATCTTCAAAATCTTCCACCAACGATAGATGGACAGATTGGATGTCCTGCCAACCATTCCCATCTCCGATGAGTAACCTTGCGACGTATTCGATACCAGGGTGTAGCGGCGACTTGTCATCATGTCCTAAAATCGTAGAATTGTCGGATTCGACCAGTGGTGAGAATTCTTCACGAATCCAGTAGGTGACCAAATCAGCGTCCCAATTCGGAATACACCCCAGGGGAACATCTGGACAAACAGGACCACCGCCTCGGGCGAGAACATTGTTTTGTTGATCGGTTCCACTTACATAGAACGAGACCTTTTCGCCATGCTCATTCGAACTGTCATCAATAATCCCATTGAATACGTTGATCCTGCCTGGTAAATTCTCAGGTGAGCGCAAAAGAGAGGTGCGGTATTCATTGGCATCTGGTACAAGGTTGTAGTTCAGGTCATCTTGAGATTCAACCCAGTAATGTAAGGTTATTTCAACTGGAGGATCTACCGAATCCTCTACGACAATACTAATCGATTGAGTCCCTGCATGGACTTCAATACTATCTTCAGGTGTTGCACCCATGACGAGTGGACTGTTGCCATCAAGGACAATACGCATGGTGTTGAAGTTTGGATTGATGAAAGTTGAACCATTAGGCAATGAAGTTGCTGATATTTGGAACAACATTCCTCCTTGACTAGATTGAAGCGGTGTCAAGAGAGTCATGTAGTACTGCCCGTAAGCTGGATTGGCTTCAAGGATGAAGGACTGCGGACCCCCCATCAGTTGGCCATCTTGAGTGAGGTTTTCTCCGACAAGTTCGAGATCGAATTGCCCCGCTTGAGGGGAAAGCGTAGTACCCTCAAAGGCAATCGTACCTGTAAATGTGAGATTGGTACCTCCACGCATCCAATCATATGGTAGAAGTTCTCTACCTGATTCATCGAATGCCTTCATGTCAAGCAACTGAATGTCGTTTTCGATTCGCAATCCCAAATTATCGGTCTGGTAGTTATTCACAGCCAAACCAAGGTCATCAACCACACTGATGTTTGCTTCAGTTGCGGATTCGTCATCCCACTCCCATTCAGACTGAAGGGGCATTCGGATACTGACAATATCACCTGTATTGAGAACTGAAGTACAATTGCCGAAATCAAATCGAACGATATTGGCGGGATCGGATTCTTCCGAACAAGTATCACCTGCAATCCATCGCAAGATGGGGTCATCATCATGGGTCGAGCCAAGGGTGACATCCACCCTTTGTAGCATACTAGCATCATCGCCAATCGCCACTTGAGTTACTAGAATTCGATCGACACCATCGGGCACCAACATACCTCCGTCCAAGGATACACCGATTACACGCGTTTGGTAACGGTAAGTGATGTCCAAATCAGACAACCGTATTCTTCCTGGACTTCCTGCTCGAATGGTAAATGTGATGTTAACTGTCCCTTCTCCATTCTGTGGGATTTCCGCATTTAGTGCATCGACTAAACTTTGCCCGCTGACAACAATCGGGTCTTGCAGACCACCCGAACCTGTGTACTCATCTTGTCCATCATCACCGATATCGATTCGAACGGCGCTTGGATATCCTTCCTCAAAATGCAATGTCAAGTCATCCATTGCAGGAGTTACGGTAGAATCACTGGTGTTCAGGGCTACTTTGTAGATGAGTTGGTTGCCTACACTCGTGCCCCAGTCAACCTCCACATTGTTGGATGCTTGGACCCAATTCTGGCCATTATCGTTTGAAATCAATACGGAGACTCCCGTATTTGTGGGTGTATCGTCTGTCCAAGTCGCACGCATCCTACCAACTTGAGTACCCGTTTGGAGTGTGGGTGATGTCCACTCTCCTGCGGTGTCATATTCACTGGCATGTTCAATGGAAACCCACCATGATACGGCTGTAGTACCGACCAATTGCACCTTCCATTTGAGTTCGCTTCCTGGATGATCAAAATGCACCGTTTCGTTGTTCGTAACAGACACCCAATGAGTGCCATTATCGGCACTAATCCAATACTCGACTCGATCACCAGCCGCACTTGTCGCCCAGGAAACCTCCATGTTAGCAGCGACAATGTCATCTTCCAATTCCATCGTTTCACTAACCCAGATTGAGGTTCCTGGCTGTGCAGTAATCAGATATGTGATTCCGCTACCAAATTCACGGTAGCGTTGGCCCTGCGTCCATGAGTAATGATCGAGTGTGTTCAGGCGTTGCCCATCATAATGCAAACCATATCCATTTGCTGAGATTGAGGCGGTACCTGTTTGTTTGGTGAGAACACTCCCGGGTTCACCTGTGATTGCAAAGCATTCCAAATTATCTGTACTCCAAGTTTGATACGTTCTGAACCAAAACAAATCACCGTGGACTGACATCCCTCTGACTTGCCCTGAGGACATGAAGTACGTGTAGAAATCCGAACTATTTCGCTCGAAGCCTCCGGCGCCATCAAACTCGTACTGAATGACTGACTTTCGAACACCATGGTTCACCCAAACAGAGTCGCGAGTACGATCGTATGAAATTGCAGTGTAATCTCCATACCCGCCACTACTCACATCGTAAGTTGAGATGCATTTCCAGGCGAGTGGATGCTTGATATCCCATTCGACAATGCGATGGTACTGAACTGCGTTTTGACCGCGATATGCAGAAATGATACCAAAAACTCGCTCATCGTCGGTGACTGCCCAGTCCCTCCAACCATAAGATTGCCAAGTGCTCGCCAAATTTGGGACTGTGCAAGTCCCGATGTCTAAATCAGGTTTCAGTGGCTGGTTATTGGGTCCAGTTGTCATCTGACTGCCATTATTTTTGAATAGAACCTTGACTGTATTCTTGACTGAGTTTGAATCCCATGTAGAGGCGAAAATCATGTCTCGATACACAAAAGCCGCACCATTGTAGGTCGCCGTGGTTCCTGAAGCTAGAGAACGTTGTGAACTGAATCGAGTTTCACTTACATTGGTCGTATGTGGTTGACGAATGGCGTAAGAGGCATTGTCATACCATGCGGATGTACTGGCAGGTGATGTCTCGATATCATGGGAATCAAACCATGTTTCGCTGTCTTTCATCGAAAGGGTGACTGAATCACCTTGAGTATCCACAAAATCTGCATCACCCTCACTCCAATCAGAACGAGAAGTATCTGTGATGCTGTTCCAGCCTGTCGCCGAGGCCCCTGATATTGTCACCTCAGCCCCAGTAACTTCAGCCCCGATTGGCATGGCAACCTGGATGTTGCGAGCTGGAGTTCCTGACTGATAAATCGCGATGGCTTCTGATGAACCATCCGCAAAGGTGTACAAATGGCGCGCACCCCCACTGGCAGAATCAACTTCCTCGCTTACCAGAACCGGTTGGGGCTGCGAGGGGATGCCCGCTGCGAATAGAGACNCGAGGAATAATCCTACCAAGAACAAGCTCTTGGAGGCCGTGGATTCACGCATCATAACAGTAGCACCCAAGGTTCTCACATTGGGTATGGGCTATCAATCCATTCCCTACGGGTCCGGCCCCGTAGGGGCCTGACCCGGAAAATTTCAACTGGTGGTCCTGTCATCATATCGAATTGGAGACCCACCATCTCCACGGACACCGTTGACCATATCATCGTCGATTTCGAACCAATCGTTAATCCAATCACCATCAGTATCGTAGTTGATTGGGTTAGTACCGTCAGCAACATTGTCACCATCGATATCTAGAATCCACCAACCCCACACATACTCACCTTGACCGATGTTTGGGAATCGATCGAAGGTTCCCCAACGTCGTTCCCAATCGTCTGTCCAATCTCCACGACAGATGTCGACATCGTCGGTTGGATCGAGGACCATGTAGTCATCATCATTGTCAAAGACAACATGTGCGTACAAATCATCCGATGCATTGATTCTGTACATTCTGAAGTAATTCGCATAGATGTCATTGGGTGTATCAGTTTGCAGTAGATATCCTCGCAATTGCCACCATTCCGTGATTTGCTCACCATTGTATAGCAACGGGGAACTGCGAACCTGAGTGGCGCTAGTCAATGTGGTATTTCCATAGAATTCTTGGAAATTGTTGTACGGGATGTAAATGCAGGTCGGACCAGAGCAATCCCAACCACCGTCATTGTCGGGATCGTCAGTTGCATCCGAAGCATCACGTGGGTCGAATGTAGCCCATGTCCATTCCATGTTCGGCCGGCCGAGATCCATCCCCGAAACGTTCAGTGGTTTGTTGGTGGCACCAAATTCTTCCCATACGACCTTAATGTGAAGGAAAGATGACCAGTTGTCATTTGATTCGTTCCACCCTCGATCGTGTTCCCACCAATCCGGAAGCATATCACCATCTGTGTCATCATCAATCGGGTTGGTACCAAATTTGTACACTTCAATCCCATCGCTTAGTGCCCAAGAATAATCGTAACCAATTGTCACACCACCTGATTCATCGCGAACCTGTTGAACAGCATCGCCATCGGTGTCGTTGGATATCGGCAGCGTCCCTAAGTTCCATTCCTGAATATTGGTGAAATACAGTGGACTGTTTCCTGGAGAGATTTGCTGTGATGAATCATAAGGCGTGAAAGTTCTGAACTGCCAAGCACCCTGAATCGCAGGCATGTCACCTGAGGTTCGGTCATACCATCCGTCTGCATCTGGATCGTAATCGACATCCAAAGGATTTACTGGATTCAAACTCCATCGCCAACTGTTTACCGGTAACGTCTCGGTGAAAATCGAGTAACAGAATTCCCAACCATCCGGCATAGAATCACCATCCGAATCCGGATGAGTGGGATCAGAAATACCAGCTAGACTCAAATTCCAATTGTCGGCGTAGGCTTCATTGATTCTTGTCATTCGCTCACTGCTCATCACGTCCTTAGCGACAAACAGATCATACAACACACCACGAGCTTGACTTTCGCTCAAACCCAATTCCTCTTGATGGGCAACCATCATGTCTTGACCATAGCTAAACAGTCCCATTTCCGATGGTACAGTAAATCTCTCAGTGAATTTCCCATAAATTCTCGATTGATATTCAGCGAGGTTGTCGAACGACTCGTTCTCATCAATTTCACCATCTCCGTTACAATCCCAGGAATCATTGTCTGAGTCAAAATCGACGTCTGCAGCTGAGAGCGGGTTCATTTCCCATTGATTGCCATCCAAATCCCATTCCGTAAACCAATACTCATACCCATCAATCATTTGGTCACTGTCTGAATCATTATTGGTTGGATCAGTAATACCAATGATGGTCGACAACAGAGGGGGTGGAGGAATGTTCGGATTGCTTCTCCAATCTAGATACTGTTGAGCGGCAATCATGGCCCGATTGCCTTTTGCGAACAGCATCGAATTAATGCGTTGCAAGAATGCATTTTCGTTTTGGGCCATGGCTTCTTCCCACATTCGAGGGGCATCAGGAGGCGACAATCCCCCATTTACCGGGTTTTGCAAGGTCAAATTGAGCTCCTGCAAATCGGTTAGAGCATCCTGGTCAGCATCGTAATGACCATCTCCGGAAACCAGTGGATTTAGCGTCCAAACCTCATCTGTTTGGTTCCACTGTGTGAATAACAATTCGATTCCATCATACATCCCATCGCCATCAGTATCCGGATTGTTTGGATCACATGTGAGTCCCGTTAGTGCAATTTGTTCAGGCGTCAAGAAAGCACCGAATGACATCATAGAGCCCGCTTCGCTCCAAATCTGGATCGAAGCGATGTTACCGACACCAAATACGTAGAATTGTGGACTAGATTGTTCGGGGTTTGTTTCTGAGAAATTGGCATCAATGGAATTGTATTCTTCCCAGTTGGTCATGCCGTCTCCATCTGGGTCGCCTAGGGAATCCAACTCACTGACAGGATTCAATGTCCAAGATTCACCAAAGACATCCCATCGAGCGAAATAAACTTCCCAACCGTCAGGCATTCCGTCATCATCTGTATCACGATTGAGAGGATCACTGCTGCCTTGGTCGGCTACAGGTGCCATTGGCTGGTCTTGAATGACTTCATCTGTTGCAAAGAACCCAAATGGTTCCGTTGCAGAGCCGTTCCATGATTCATTGAATAGTGATGTCAAATGCGGCAATGAATCCCCATTCTGGTCTTGATCTCCAATCATTATTAGAGATGAAATGTAGTATTCCATCCAATTGGTGTACATTTCCTCGGGTTGTAGGATACCATCGTGGTTCACATCGTATCCATCACCATCGGGGTTATTCCCTGCGTCCGAGCCGTTGAGTGGGTTCAATCCCTCTTGAGCTGAAGACCAGGAACATGTGTATCGAGCCTCCCAGCCGTCCGGCAAACCATCTCCATCTGAGTCAGCGAGGTTGGGATCAGTATCCACCCATGTGGATGCGCCTTCCGCTGTTTCATTATGAGTACTGAGACCCTGTTCAAGAACCAACAACCGAATTTGTTGCCATTGATATTCGCAGAGATTTGACAACCCATCATTGTCGGCATCCTCATTGGCATCAGACGGATCGGTAGGGTCAAGAGACCAATCATTTCCTCCAGTGAATGTTTGCCCTATCCAGCGGCGATATTGAATCTCCCAGCCATCAGGCATGCCATCTTGATCCGTGTCAATATTTGTCGGATCGATGCTGCGGTCTGTAGCCCCACCTGCACCAGAATCTGACCAACCGGTGATGTAGGTATTCCGAGCAGCGTCACCTGTTGCATCATCGCAGACATATGCTCCGTTCAGATAGTGACAAGTGAAATTGGTTCGCTCAAGGAAGAAACCCCAATATTCTTCGCCATCGAATAAACCGTCGCCATCCGTATCTGCCAACTGAGGGTTGGTACTGTTCCAACCTTGATCGGTCGAGGATACGAATCGGAATTCATCAAGATTTGACNAACTACGATCAAAGTAATCATCGTCATCAGNGTTGAAATTGACNCCATCAGCATCCGCATCGTCATCGCGATCATACGGATTGGTGGGGTCCAAACCATGGACAAACTCCCAACCGTCAGGCATACCATCTGAATCTGAATCGTTTGATAGTGGATCAATGAGGACCATGTTTGCGTATGTCCCAGGATCAAGTGCTGCGAAGATGAAAGATTCACCNTCGAGCTCAAGCACTGTCATGTCAACAACTCGTCCAGGGATTCGGGTGTGATCTGGCTCAATTCCAGAAGAACGGACATGGTTGGCATCGAGTGCCCATGTCCCCCACTGAGAGCCAACAATCACCTCATCACCCAATGGTAGAATCGATTGAATGTTGTTGGCCGTAAATTCATCCTCATTGATCATGCGATCGTAAGAAAAGGCACCAAGGGGGTTGTTAGGCCCCACTGCCAAATCAAATTGGTGAACACCGCCCCGTGTACCTACCCAGAGTGTTTGCGGGCTTGTGATCACACCATCGCCATCGCGAGGTCCATCGACAACTAGAGCTTGTACTCTAGCAGCCAGTGCGGAATCGATAGCGTCCGCGGGAACCACGTATTCTTCCGCATTGGTGATATTGAAAATCCAAGTTGAATCAAATCCACCAGTAAAGTCGGTACTGTTGGCCATTAACAACCCCCGGTCAGTTCCCACAAACAGACGTCCACCCTCACTGGGTAGAACGACATGGGTAGCGACCTCGACCGTGGAATTCTCTTGTTGTTGAAGCGCATCAGTCAGTGGAACAAAATCGGCCAATCCACCAATCAAACCTTCAGAATCAAGAGAGAACCTCCAAACATGTTGATTTACACCAAATCCGATGAAATCGATTTGCCCACCACTGCCTGTTTGCAGAGGTGTGAGTAATTCTACATGATGTCCATGGCCTTGATCTGAAACCTCTAGCATGTCAATCATCGTTGAAATTTGGCCTTCTTCATCAAGAGATAGTGTCATCAAGCCCATTGTTGTTGACAAAAGTAGGACGCCATCTGAACTTCCAGCAGGCCACATGTGCAAATCAAGCAGATGCTCCCCAGAAGGTAGAGTGTAGTGGCTGGACGAATTCGTCGCAGGGCTCAAGACAGTTACACCACGCATCGTACCAACATAGACCAAATCATGCACTTCATCTGAAAAAATTGAATGGGCATTGTGATGCAATAGATCAGGAGTCGAGCCTTGATCATAGGCTGTCACAGTTTGGTCTGTCGCACCGATTGCAACGCGCTTAACTCCGGCAGTGACCCAATTATCATCGTCCAAGTAAACGGTGTATTCCTCAAGATTACTGAACACTTCACCTAGGTCAAGTGTGGCCGAAGATGTGTCAGGGGAAATTGCTCCGTCACGATTCAAATCCCAACCATCAACGTCGCTATCGATAAGGGCATCACTGCTGTTTAGAGGATCAAGTTGGAAGTAGATCTCCCAACCATCGATGATTCCATCACCCTTCTGGGTTTGACTCAACGCTTGTCCAGGATTTCCAACCCAGCGATAGTAGTCCGTATCGTTGTCAAGTGGATCAGTGCCCAACCAACCATCATCACCGGTAGGGCGTGTTTCATCGGTTCTGCACGGGTCGACCAGATGGGCTATTTGACCTGAGCATCGGAGCCCATCAAACTCGGTCATCCAATTCTCAGGTGCCCCGTAAAGATACTCCTCGGCATTGGTGTAGAATTCGTGTGGTTCGATTGTACCATCTCTGTCCACGTCAAACCCATCACCACACCCCAGTGTCAGGTCGCGGCAGCGATCACTGTCGATTTGACCATCACTACTGTTGAGTGGGTCGAATGCCATGCAGTTCCAAACATTGGAGACATTCACGTACCCTGTTTGTGACATACACATCGCCACTTCATATCCATCAGGCAAACCATCACCATCTGTGTCCCCTGAACGGGGGTCGAGGTACCAACGTACGCCAGTTTCCGAGGCCTCAGCAGGCTTGCCAGGTAGCCCGGTTCTGTTGTTCGTGAAACATGAATCCAAGTCATAAGGCCAACAGTACTCCATCAATGCAGTCAATCCATCGAAATCGTGATCACTCTGATTATCGGTTCCATTATCCGCATCCAACCCAGGGACGATCCGAGAGCGATCTCCTAAATCCAACACGATGGGTTCACTGAATGCTTCTTCATGCAAATCTGGCATCCCATCCTTATCACGATCCGTAATGGGTGGCCCTTCACCAGTTGTATCTCCCGGATGGATCGATTGGACTGGACTATTGGGCCGAACTTGGCTGACAAAAACCATCGAGCCAATCAAAAGGAGGGTTATCAGAAGCGCTGTTTGTTTACGACGCATGGTCTCACCTGTGGGTTACACCCACAGACGCATCCCTACTCTTACGCTTAT
>PATG01000016.1 GCA_002713555.1 Planctomycetaceae bacterium | reverse complement strand
TCTGTTGCTGAAGGCTCTGTTGCTGAAGGCTCTGTTGCTGAAGGCTCTGTTGCTGAAGGCTCTGTTGCTGAAGGCTCTATATAATTTTTGCGATTCGAATCTTAGGATGTGGTCCCTTATTCGATGAGCCGTATGGAACTTGGCAAGACACACGGCTTTTTTCTACAAGAATAATAGCCTCGGTTCTACAAGAGAACTGCAAAGTCCTTTTTCTAGCCACGTTGTACACAAAGGCCACAAAAGAAACAGGATCAAAACCTTGGAAATCCGCGGTAATTTAAATGACGCAAACTTTGTGTTTTTAGTGACCCTGGTGGTTTTTAACTTTGCAGTTCTCCTGCTTCGGTCCTACTCAATAAATAGTTTCGAGCTTCGATGACTGATACTCCTGAACCTAGCCTTGAAATCAGTAATTCTGACAAAAATGACCAGGAATATGTCGTTGTTGCCAGACGCTATAGACCGCAGACCTTCGAGGAACTGATCGGTCAGCAACATGTTTCGCAAGCACTTTCCAAAGCCATTGCCAGTGGCCGTGTTGGCCATGCTTATCTCTTTACCGGGGCGAGGGGGGTGGGCAAAACCTCGGCAGCCCGAATTCTTGCCAAGGCACTCAATTGCTCTCAAGGCACTTCTCCAACTCCCTGCAATAAGTGTGAGCTTTGCCAAAGCGTAAGCACGGGAGACGATGTTGACGTATTGGAGATCGACGGTGCGAGTAATCGGGGAATTGACGAAATTCGTCAGCTCCGACAAAACGTCGCCATGCGACCAAGCCGAGCCCGCTTTAAGATCTACATCATTGACGAAGTCCATATGCTTACCAAAGAGGCCTTCAATGCGCTTCTAAAAACGCTCGAAGAACCGCCGGAGCACGTAAAATTCATTTTCGCAACCACTGAGCCAAATAAGATTCCGGTTACTATTTTATCGCGTTGCCAGCGATATGATTTTGCAGGTATCGAGACGGCCAGCATTCAAGCACGATTGCAACAGATTGCACAAAGCGAAGGTGCCACTGCCGAAGAAGATGCCCTGCATATCCTGGCCATGCGTGCTGCTGGTTCCATGCGTGATAGTCAGTCCCTCCTTGAACAATTGCTCTCTACGGGCACGCAGACAATTACATCGGCTGATGTAACAACCATGCTGGGCATCGCTCCGGCAACCCGATTAAGCCAGCTCGTTGCTCCACTTGTCCAACACGATGCAGCACGTGCATTGGTTGAATTGGAAAGTGCAATTGCTGAGGGGGCCGAGGTAAGCCAGCTTTTGGATCAGTTGCTTGGCTATTTCCGAGATGCCATGACCCAGGCCGTTGGCTGTGATCCGGAGCGCATGCTCAATGCACTACCGGGGCAATTTCGTGAAATCCAAAATATTGCTGAGCAGTTGGGTATCCAGACGCTTTTGGCAATCGTACAAATACTTGACCAAACGGCGGCGCGCATGCGAGTCAGCACACACGCGCGTACATTGCTCGAAATGGCTCTTGTGCGGATTTGTCACCTTGAAAATTTGGACGACTTGGCGGACCTCATCCAACAATTAAAAACCTCCCCCACTGCTGCAGTACGGCCTACCACTCCCAAAACCCTCGTAAAAAAAAACGGCCCTGAAATCGCAACCACGGGTCGGGACACAGACCCGACTCCTAACGACTCTCCTACTACCTCTTTGGCGGCTGCACCGTCTTCTCAGGGCACTTCCAATGCGGGCCCGGGTTCCCCTTCCGCTGACTTATCCCCACAGAAGGTTGCCACCGAGCACGCCAGCAACGTCCCTTTGCAGCCACCTGCAAGTGCTGCTGCTCTTGCCGAAGAGATTCCGCCTACAAAGGCCATGGCTACCCTGACCCTTTCACCAGACAATGCCGAATCTATCTGGAAACGTACTCTGGAATCACTCACGGGTATGCTGATGGATCACGCAGCCGAGGCCGACGAGGTTCTCGTTGATGAGCAGGGCCGTTTGAAACTCTACTTTGCCGAGAATTTCCATCGAGAGTACTGCGAAAAAGCAAATAACCGCACACGCCTGGAAAACGCCTTGCAAGTCACTTGCGGTACCAAAGTTGTCCTTGTACTACACACGCGTAACCGAATCGCTTCTCCACAGCAACCCAAAATTAAAACGAAATCCCGTCGGCAACAACAGGCGGACCTAGCCACGCGACCATTTGTGAAACAGGCGATGGAACTCTTCGACTGCGACCCGACACAACTTCGCTACGTACCGCCCGAGAAAAAAGCGCCCACGTAAATGAATCTCGCGACCTGCTCCATGGAATAGATTTTTCAGCACCAATAATTATCAGGCAATCCTCAAACTAAAAGGACTCCCATGTTTAAGGGCTTAGGAAATATTGGCAATCTCATGAAACAGGCCCAGGAAATGGGCAGCAAAATGCAAGAGCTTTCGGATGAGCTCAAGAAAAAACGCGTCACCGGTAGCGCTGGTGCTGACATGGTCGAAATCGAAGCCAATGGGTTGGGAGAGGTCTTAGCAGTTCGTATCGATCCAAGTCTAATCGAAAAACAGGATCGTGAATTGCTTGAAGACTTACTGCCTGCAGCTTTCAATTCGGCACAAGCCAAGGCCAAACAGCTTCATGCCGAACAAATGCAATCCCTCACAGGCGGACTCAATATCCCGGGCCTCAGCGATGCGCTGGAACAAACGGGTGAAAACCCACTCACCGATTAAAGCCTGAATACTCAACCCATTTGGCCAAAAATCTGCAGGTTTCAACGCTAGGTGCCTCTCAGGAAACTTAATCCGGGCTAGCCGTAAGGTAGAATTGCCAGGGATTGCATGTTTTGCTGCGCCTGATAGCATCGGGTAACTCCAGCAATGCTTCTGGTGACGCTTTACTGCCAAGTTTGACCTTCGGCGGGGAACTGCATTATGCTACAGAAGGTTCGTAAAAGCTGATTATCCTTTATTTCCAGTACCCAAAAATCAATTCCATGCGACTATCCTTTGGCCAACAAATGCAGATGGCTCAAAAGCAGGTGCTAGCACCGCGGATGATCCAGTCGATGGAGATCCTGCAGTTGCCAATCATTGCTTTGCAGGAACGCATTGAACAGGAAATGGAAGATAATCCTGTGCTCGATCAGGTTGAGCCCACAGGTGAATTAGAAACATCCCTGGAAGATAAAGTCAGCCCGGACGCTCCCAGTGAAGCAGAGCGCGAATTGGTTGTTAAGGATGACACGAATAACGAAGAAGATTTTGAACGGCTTATGAATATGGCCGAGAATCTTCCTGATGATTACGAAGAGCGGAGCCGTCCTTCACGTGGACAAATAGATGCTGAATCTGACCGTCGTCACGATGCGATGGCAAACATGGTCTCGCGTCCCGAATCATTATTGGACTACTTGCAGCATCAATTGAGTTGGTACGATTTGGAAGATGATCTGCGTCACATGTGCGAGCGTGTGATTTATAATCTTGACAGCAATGGCTACCTCAAAGCACCCCTGGAAGAATTAATCACTGCTCCTCCTCTGGATCTCAATGGCGATGCCAGTACGTGGCAAGAAGAGCAACTCAAATTGGCAGAGAAAGCCCTGGCCATTATCCAGCGGTTAGATCCTCCTGGCGTGGGAGCTCGGTCCCTTAAAGAATGCCTCTTGATGCAACTTACACCGGGACTTTTATTTTATGAAGAGCTTCAAGTGCTCATCGAAAACCACCTGGAAGACCTGGAAAATAATCGCCTTCCTCTTATCTCAAAGAAAACAGGATTTTCGATCGAAACGATCAAAGAATCCTGGGAAGATTTGCGCACTTTAAAGCCCAAGCCAGGTTCGGAGTTCAATGAAAACTTTGCTCCCACCGTTACGCCAGACGTCTACATCGACCGCCTGGAAGAGGGTGGCTACGAAGTACGACTGGAGGATGGAGATTTGCCATCACTCTACATTAGCCCGAGCCATCGCGCCATGCTGCAGCAAGCAATTGCTACCGATGATAAAGAAACTTGTGAATACATAAAAAAGAAAATTAATGCTGCCCAATGGCTTATTGAAGCGATCGAGCAGCGTCGCAGCACTCTGACACGAGTTGTGCAGGCAATTGTTGATCATCAAATCAAATTCTTGGACCAAGGCCCCGAGTTCATTGAACCTCTTAAAATGCAGCAAGTCGCTGACAAAGTGGGCGTGCACGTCACGACCGTCAGCCGTGCCGTTGATGACAAATGGATGGCATCGCCGCGTGGCATATTTCCGCTCAAGCGATTTTTTGTTGGCGGGACGACAAGTGCCGACGGCGAAGAGGTTGCCTGGGACAAAGTCCGGTTGAAATTACAGGCGATTGTGGACGGAGAAAACAAATCCAAGCCCTTTAGCGACGACGCACTTGTCGAGGAATTGGCGAAACATGGTATCAAGGTTGCTCGTCGTACTGTGACAAAGTACCGCAAGGCCATGAATATTCTCAGCAGTCGACAACGACGCGACTGGACAGAAGCGAAAAAATAACGCTCCACTAAACAGCCTCGACATGCAATCCCCGCTTGAGGCGTTCGTGACGGCGCACGCCGTCAATCATATCGGCGATCCTATTGACGTCTTCTATACCGGGCAATTCAATTTTTGGATGGGACTGATCGCTTGAACGGATACAAACCGTACCCACACCAACCAATCGTTCTACCAGACCTTGATGGAACGAAACATCATCAATATCTATAGCCTCAATGCAATTGATCTCTCTCCACAACAAACCTCTTTCATGGATAAATCGTTGGTTGGTAAGGTAATAATGCTCACTCAGTTGTCGGATCAACAGCTGAGCCAATAAACCTAGCCAAACCAATACAATCACAACTAGACTGGTAAGCCAACCCGGCCCACTAAAGCGAGAAATGGCGGCTACAAAAAACATTCCCAGCGAAAAGGCAACGGCCCCCAGCCAGGAACCAACCATGGACTTTTTAGAAAACTTGCCTTGCCATAATTCCTGCTCGGGTTCATTATTAGCAGCATGATTTCCAGTAGCTTGGAGTAGGTCCTGAGGACGCCTATCGGCATCTTTTTGTATTGGGGTNCCACACTAGTGGCAAAACACAGCCCCAGAGACCATCTCAGTATTGCATTTCGTACACCACACAGTTGCTCTCCTACATAGAATAGACCGCTGTCATTCTAGCCCACCTCTTTCATCCACTTCTACTGTTGCAGTTACGGAATCAAAACTGCATCGGTATGCTCTGGCAAGCACATGCTTAAGCATGCGATCTTCACATGCCTTGCCTAGAGAGTACTTCGATTACTCTGCCGATCAAAGCTGCGNTTCCGTTCCCGAACGGATGAAATATTAGTGCCGCAAATAGAATCCTCCGGTACTCCTTGCATAAATTACTATTTCCTGGCTCATCAGAGTGTGCCCTGTTTCCCGAAAAGTTCGCCTTGTTGATTTTCCATGTTTGGAAATGGACGNATGAACACTTCATGCATCATGGGCTTCTGGGATCCCCCTTCATGCAAATAGNAGGTGTGCAAAANTTGTTTTAAGAAAGATTTCCTTATTTCAACAAACAATTTGCTCTAAAATGAGANTTATTGAAAAAAACATGCAACTTCTCAACTGGCTTTTGACCAAATGGTTTACGAATGAGAAGTCTTGTGTATAGTAACTCCCATGAAATGCCCCTTCTGTCGCACGGACAACGACCGCGTTATTGACTCACGAGCCTGCCAGGATGGTTTCGCTATTCGCAGGCGCAGGCAGTGTCTCAAGTGTAAACGACGGTACACAACCTATGAGCGGATTGAAGAATCCGCCATCAAGGTCGTGAAAAAAGATGGCACACGCGTGCCCTTCTCTCGAGACAAAATCAAATCTGGCCTGGAGCGGGCCTGTTGGAAACGGCCCATCAGTGACCGCGATGTAGAACGCACCTTATCNGCAATTGAGAACGATGTGTATTCTTCGTTCGAAACTGAAATAGACAGTCGTCGTTTAGGCGAGCTGGTCATGGAACATCTGCGTGAGCTAGATGAAGTTGCCTATGTTCGCTTTGCCAGCGTATATCGGCAGTTTGCCGATGCGGGAGACTTTGTGCATGAGCTTCGTCCCTTCCTGTCCAAATCCAATAAAGCGCCCCGATAATCGGACAGCATTGTTCTTATGGTGTCCCAGTACACAGCCTAGGCGGGGCAGGAGCTAGACACTGGGTTGGGGACTCCTTAAAATCGGAGCACCGTTGGGGCGGTAGCTCAGTTGGGAGAGCGCTGCGTTCGCAATGCAGAGGTCGGGAGTTCGAATCTCCTTCGCTCCACTGGGTTTATGCGTTTATGCGCGCAAGCGTCACTGAGGACGTTCGCTACAAGGTTCTTGAATAGGCCATCTACGACGCGTTTCAATGATGTGGGATGGATGCTTGCTCCCATCTTTTAACGTTACAACCTCAACTACATTCTCTTTGTTTGCTTTGTTTCCTTCTGTAAATTCATTCGTTTGCGCCTTGGCTATAAAATTTGAACAGAAGGAAACGAAGAAAACAAAGGCTAGAGGCCAAGATTGATGGTAGGCCATGAAGGCCTTTGAGTAGGGTGCGTTATGGTAATTCCACCCCTGAATGGATACATACCTGCCTCCGTGCTAGACTGTTCACCCGTATGCCCCCTACCTCTGCTTACATTCATGTTCCTTTTTGTACGCACCGATGCGGATACTGCAATTTCACTCTCGTTGCTGGACGTGACGATCTAGTCAAACCTTATTTGGATGCTTTGTCGGTTGAGTTAAGCTGGCTGGAAAAACCTCGTGAGGTCAAGACGCTCTATTTTGGCGGAGGAACACCAACCTATCTCTCGGTCGACAATCTTGAAAAACTTTGTGAACTGGTGCTGCATTGGCATCCTCTTCAAGACAACTACGAATGGACCGTAGAAGCCAATCCCGGGGATCTGGATCGACAGCGGATGCAAACACTTGCTCACTATGGCGTGAATCGAATCAGCCTGGGGGCTCAGTCTTTTCGATCCCAAAAACTGGCTTTGCTAGAGCGTGATCACCTGGCTGAAGATATTCTGGAAGCCGTTTGGCTGGTTCGAGAGGCGGGTATGAAACTTTCGCTCGACCTCATTTTTGCTACTCCTGGTGAAACGCTTCAGGAATGGCAGGATGACCTGACCGCTGTCCTGGAGCTTGAACCGGAACACATTTCTACCTACGGATTGACCTTTGAACGAGGCACTACGTTCTGGTCACGACTTCATCGTGGAGAACTATCCACGGTTCCAGAAGAACTTGATAGAGAAATGTATCTCGCTGCAATTGACCTCATGACAGCAGCCAGATACCAACATTATGAAATTTCGAATTTTGGCAAGCCTAGCCATTCAAGTCGACATAATGAGGTGTATTGGGAAGGAAAAGGTTATTATGCTGCAGGGCCTGGTGCAGCACGCTATGTCGATGGCGTACGATCGACAAATCACCGCAGTACGTTTACTTATCTTAAAAGGATCCAAGTCGGAAAATCTCCCCTGGCAGAGCAGGAGCAGCTGAATCCGGAACAACGAGCTCGCGAAATGCTCGTGTTCGGGCTCCGACGTATTGCAGGTGTAGATCGGCAAGATTTTTCAAAGCGATCTGGCTACACGGTAGAAGACTTATCCGAAAAAGAAATAGCCCACTTTGTCCAACACGGTCTTCTCACAGCAAACGACCAGAATGTACGTTTAACCCAAGCAGGATTGCTCGTCAGCGATAGTATGTGGCCTCATCTATTATGAGGGGCAGCTTGGGACAAGCCAGCAGTGGTAACCAGAATGGTACCAAACGTTTCAAGGCACAATCTAGAGAGGTGCTCGCGGCAGATGCCGCACGTAGGGTGGATCTTCCATCTTTGGCAACTCACCGCCCATTTCTGCTTCCCAGGCTTCTCGATCTTCATCGCTGGCATAGAACCGAAGCCAAATGTCTGGATCGTCATTTGTGTTGGCACAATCCCAATGCAAGTAATTGCTAAGACGCTCAATGCGTTTTTCATGAGCAGGCAAAATATCTCGACAGATGAGACAATACAGCTGACGATCTGTAAGATGATCCGTGAAATCTAGAACAATGCGTTGATCGTATAACTTGTGAATCGTCTCATAAAGAAGAACGTGCAAGCGCTCTTCGTCCAGTGTTTCTGGAGCAGGCAATTCGAGTGATGGAACAAACCAATCGCAGATGGGAAGAATTGGCGCACGCTCCCAATCGAGCATGGATTGCAGAAACTCGTTTTCGCTTGAAGTCGACATCATTTCCGCATTCACACGGCCGATCGACTCGTCGTATAGCGGCTCTAGCTCGTCACGCAATTGAGCGTTACGAAGCAGGTGATCTACTTCATCCGATTTGGGGGAGTTTGGAAAAATCATAGTGATATCGCAATCTTGAGAGTCTTGCCATTTTGAAATGCAGCCAGTTCTTGCCACCCCTCAGAGTGAACCCCCGGCGAGAGAGCAGTTGCTCGATGCATTATTTGACTTTATCAAGGCAGGACAGCCATGAAAACAGTTTGGTATGGGTTCTTCCCAGAGATTATAAAATGGCACAATCAGGATCGTCAGGACCGGTAATCTCCCCCCAATCTACGCCCTTCCCAGCTGGTACATCCAGCAAAAAGGGGAAATGGCAGGTCCCAAATTCACTATGGGGGGGCCTTGAAACATAGGTGGCCCTCACAACTGGGGAAACCCTGTATCCGTGGGAAGCTCATGCTAACCTGGCTGATAAAGGACCGGCTTGCCTGCCCCCCCCATTTCTACCTTCAGCCAACGGGTGTCCCCATCTCTTTCATAAGCATCTTCATATCCTCCCATACTATTCGCTTGGCAGAAGGATTGCGGAGCAAATAAGCAGGATGGTAAGTGCAGACAACCTGGATGCCACGGTAGCTATGGACCTTACCTCGCATTTTGCCAACAGCCTCGTTCGTGTCGAGTAAGTTCTGAGCAGCAATACTTCCCAGGCAGCAAATAAACTCGGGCTGAATAAGCTGCAGTTGTCGGTCAAGAAAACGGCGACAGTTTTGCGCTTCAACGGGAGTGGGATTTCGATTGCCCGGCGGCCTGCACTTGAGCACATTGAGGATATAAACATCTTCTCGGGCGAGATGGCAGGCTGCAAGAATCTTGTTGAACAGTTGGCCGGCGGCTCCCACAAAAGGTTCGCCTAAGCGATCTTCGTCTGCTCCCGGAGCTTCTCCCAAGAAACAAAGGCGAGCCTGGGGGTTTCCTACACCAAACACCGTCTGGGTGCGCGATTCTGCCAGCTCCTCACAAAGCGTACATTGAGTGACTACTGCGTTGATCAGCTCAAGTGTATCCACAGCGACAGGCGTTTCTGGGACCTGCATTCGTAGATCGCTTTCGCCTGCTAGACTGGGTATCTGATCAATGCCTGCTGCCTGGAGACTTTCGAGTGACTGCAAAACTAGCTTTTGAATAGGAATATAATGCTGATCTACCATGCACTTCGCCTTAGGGAATCGACAAAAAACAGCGGAAGTCTGAACCAAGCGGGACTTTTCCACGTCGAAGGATACACAATCTCGGTTCACACATTCGCTGCAAGAAACCAGGATAATGCCTTTTCGATCGTGTCTCGGCTCCTATTGCCTTTCGAATCAGGTGGTTTTGCAATAAAGCCGCTATCTGCCCCAATCTCACTTGATTATCATAAACCTGTTTATAACAAGCGTTTGACGTAGAGGAAACCAGCCTGATGGCAGTCCCTAAAGTAGTAATCGTAGGCCGCCCCAACGTGGGTAAAAGCAGCTTGTTGAACTGGCTGGCTGGTATTCGGATTGCGATTGTTGAAGACCGCCCTGGGGTTACCCGCGATCGCGTCGATTACTTAATGGAGTACAAACAACGCTATTTCGAGTTGATTGACACGGGCGGTATCGGCATCCTTGACGAAGATAATCTGACACAACACATCGACCAACAGATTCAAGTTGCCATCGACTCAGCCGCAGTTATCTTGTTTGTTGTTGATTCTCGAGATGGCCTGTTACCCCTCGACGAGGAAGTGGCAAGGCGATTACGCCACGTTGATGTCCCTGTAATATGCGTGGCCAATAAAGCAGACACTCTCAAATTAGACAATCAGGCGGCTGATTTTTATCGCTTAGGTCGTGGTAAAATTATTCCAGTCAGTACCACACAAAATCGAAATCGCGGCATGCTACTGGACATCATCTTGGAACGCCTACCAAGTCCAGAAGTATCAGAAACTCCCAGCAAAGAGCCCGAAATGAGAGTGGCCATCGTAGGAAGGCGCAATGTCGGAAAAAGCACTTTTGTGAATACACTCGCTCAAGCCGAACGAATGATCGTGAGCGAAATTGCGGGAACAACCCGCGATAGCGTGGATGTACGATTCGAACTCGATGGGAAAGGATTTGTGGCGATCGACACTCCTGGCATCCGTCGCTCACAAGGTCGCAAAGCATCGATCGATTTTTACGGATTCCACCGAGCCCAACGGAGTATCCGACGGGCTGATGTCGTGCTGCTCTTCTTAGACTCCACTCAGAGGATCAGCAAAGTGGACAAGCAACTGTGTGATTATATTAGCCAAAACTACAAACCTTGTGTTTTGGTGGTCAATAAATGGGATATTCAGGCAGGTTCGATGCCGACTGAAAAATGGGTTCGCTATCTCCATGAGACTTTCCGCACCATGCGTTATGCGCCAATCGCCTTTATTACAGGAGAGACCGGAAAAAACGTCAAAGCCCTCTTGAATCACGCCCAGATGCTCTTCAAGCAGTCCCGGCAAAGAACTCCTACGGGACAACTCAATCGACTCCTACGTGAAGCAATACGTCACACGCCACCGCCCCTGTACCACAACCGGCGTCCCAAAGTGTACTACGGAACCCAAGTCGGGATTGAACCACCCACCTTGGTACTCTTTTGCAATGAACCTGCAGCAATCTCAAAACCCTACCAGAGATATTTACTGGGAGCTGTCCGAGACCAACTGAACTTTGAAGAAGTACCGATCAAGCTCTATTTGCGGAAACGGCAACAAAATGACCAGCGTAACGAAATTGCAATCAGCGAGTCGTCCCCGATATCTAAGGAAGCCACTCTATCTCCTGAGGGTACCCTTTCTCCTGGGGATGAGGACAACAGAGGGTGATCGAGAGGGCTGGCACGTCTTAAGACCCAAAAGTGTCTCAAGACTCCAGGAACACAGCGGTTGCCTTATTTGATCAGGTCAAACGTATCCTTAGGACCAGTCGTCTCAGCCAAGGCATTTTTGGCATTGGGATTGGCCGTTTCCTGATGATCTCCCCACGCTGCAAAAACACAGAATGCCCAGGCCAACAGGAATACAGCCAGCTCTCCAACTGCGTGGATTTCTTGTCTATCCTTAAACATCTTCTCTAACCTTGGAATCACTAGGCTCTCTTGAAACCGCCCCCCCGTATTGATAGGTTTCCAAGACCGAAATCGGAGTAGCTCAAATAGAGCGTATCCGGCAAAATCTGACAACTAGAGCTCACCATAAAAAGTATCGCTCACATATTCGCTGCTAGCATCCGTACGTCAATAAACACACTGCGGCCAGGCGTTTCTGAGCCCTATCGCCACCGCTTTGGGAATGCTAAACTTGCCGTTCTGGCATTTTCGGCCAGGAGATTCGTCACTCACATCCCCTTAGACCTGCAGGATCACTGATAGCGGGATAAGTCACGGGTAGATAAGACATGGGGGAAAATGTGGTGGAACATTGGTATTTAAGGGCGATTAGCTCAGTTGGCTAGAGCACTAGCTCGACAAGCTAGGGGTCACTGGTTCGAGTCCAGTATCGCCCACTTTTTTAAAGGAATGGACGTTTTTTAGGGAATGGCATTGTGTTTTTAGAGTGCCAAGAGCTGGGCAGTTGTGCTAGAATGACCAGCTTGTCAATTGTCCCAAACCTTGGGCCTTTAGTTGACCCGTACTGCTGAGACGCACGGGTCGTTTTTTAGAAATTGTCAAACCGTGTGTTGGCAATCCAAACCATAGGAGTAACCGTTGGGCACGAAAAAGTCAGGCAAGGGCCGCCGCAAGGTGGGCCAAAAGAAGCGCCGTATGCGGGCAAAAATTCGCCATCGCAAGAAGTAATTGACCTGCTTTTCTCTGAAAAGTTTGTTAATCGTCTGTGAATTTACCGTGGCCAGTTCCACACTCTTCCTCTCTTGAGACGCAGGAATTGCTATAGCGTCAATTCCCTCCTCAACACCCCTAGCACTGCATTCATGCGCCTTATGTGTGGACTGCGTGCATGCCAATAGCCTCTAGTTATATCACAGGATGTTTCGCTACTCGCCCGGAGTTTTCATAGGTTCGTGCACCAAAGCTGAAGCATAACGATGCCAGGCAAGGACCATTTGTAAGAGACACTGCGCCTGCTGGAGTAGGAGCGGATGAAATATGCCGGTTTAGCTACTGCTTCAGAAACGGACGAAAGATACGGGCTAACCTTTCAGTCCCGTACGGGCAATGCCACGCAGGAAGTGTCGTTGGGCAAGCAAGAATAGAACCACGATTGGCAGTGTGAACATTACCGATGCGGCTAAGAGCAAATGTACCTGACTGGAGTGGGAACTCACAAATTGCTCCAGTCCATAGGCCAATGGAAAATGGGTGGGGTCATTCAAATAGAGAAGAGGGCCCCCATAGTCATTCCAGGCGGCTATGAATTCCAAGAGTGCTACGGTTACCAGGGCAGGGCGAGCCAGTGGCATGACCACTCGCCACAGCACTCCCAATTCGCTGCAGCCATCGATGCGCGCCACATCGATCATCTCCTGAGGAACCGTCAAAAAAAACTGACGTAACAAAAATATATAGAATGCTTCACCCAAAAATTTCGGCAGAATGAGCGCCCACAGCGAATCATACAATCCCAACTCACGAATCACCAGGAATCTCGGTATCATCGTAACCTGCCATGGCAATAGCATGGTGGCAATCAAGAGGGCAAACATCTGATCGCGTCCACGCCATTGCAGTCGAGAAAAACCGTATGCCACCAGAGAGCAGGTCGTCACTGTTCCCAGCACACTCCCCAAACACAATAGAAAAGAATTGGCCAGGTATCCCAAAAAAGGTATGACCCCAATCGCCTCGGCATAGTTTTGCCAGCACCAGGGATCTGGCCACCAGGAGTAGGGTTGGGCCGCAATTTGTGCTGGGCTTTTTAGTGACGTGAGTACCATCCAGACCAGGGGAGCACTCAAAATGGCTGCAACAAGACCAAGCCATAGCTGGGCCAAGAGCGGTGACTGCCTAGTGGTCATGGCTCCACCTCCTGCAATCGATTGCATATTTTCTCGGTAGCATTCTGTAGGGCTCGTGCTGGATCCTCTCCCCGATACATCACTTCCTGGGCTGCACGAATAACCTCTTGATAATAGAGTGATGCCACCGGCAGCGCAGGGACTGGTACTTGAGAGGTGCTTCGGGCCAGCCTGACAAACTCTCCCAGGAGTGGCTGCTTCACGATTGCAGCCTGATAAACTTTCTCGTTAACAACACTTTGCGAAACGGGAATCCAGCCACCTGCAGCACATGCTTCTGCGGCCAGGGATTCTGAGTTCGCAAAACCTGTCCAGAATTGCATGAACTCCCAAGCGCCCTTTTTACAACGCGCCTGGCTGGGAACAACAAAAAAATTGCCGTTCACCCAACCGGCATCCGATCTGCCCCCAGAAGGAGCAGGGAGCGGGACGACGGCAAAACGATCCCCGGCCCCGATCTCAGTCTTCTGGCCAGCCGGTTGTGGCTGATTTGGGTGTGCCTCATAAGCTTTAGCTATATCACGTACACGCCACTGGCCATCCATCACCACTGCATAACGTCGATTGGCTAGCAACGGAAACTTGGTGCCGGTAAGTGCTTGCTCTCCAGATCGAAAGGCGGCTACCTGACTGGGCCCATAACGACGGCTATAGCTGGCCATCCAGGATAGTGCTGCTACGATTTCAGGCGCATCCGCAGTGATTTTATCCTGTGCTCCTGCTGCTTCCAGGTCGGCAAAATTTCCGCCAAATGCGATTCCCCAGGACCACAATCGTCGGGGATCAGGCAAGTAACCCATACGCTTGCGATGGGATCCTGCCTCTGTAGGTGCGATGGTTTCAGCTATGCGATCCAGGTCGCTGAGAGACTTTGGCAGATTGAGACCATATTCTTCAAGAAGCGTTTGGTTGCAGTACAGAGCACGAATATCCAAGCCATTGCATAGCGCGTATAGCTTTCCCTGATAAGTCCCCAATTTACGTGCGGCCGGAAACAGCCAGGTTTGCAATCGCTGCAGCTGTGCTTCGCTAGCCAATTCCGAAATGGGTGTCAACACACCACGATGGGCCCAGTCAGCCACAACAGGATCGTCGTGGTTTAGCAGATCAGGCGCGTCATTGCCGGCAACACTTAAGAAAAACTTCAGGTCAAGATTTGTGCCCGGCATGGCGATTGCCCGAACCACATATTGATCTTGAGAAGCATTGAACTGTTGAACCACCTTCTGCACAATCGGACGATCACGCCCCCCCCAGAAATGCCAGAACACCACCTCTTCGCGGTCTGGATATTCAACTTCCAGTTCTTGCCCACATCCAACGACAACCACCAACGAGATTGCCAGCAAACTTAAACAATGATTTCGGTACCAATGTAAAACTAGGCGTACCGACCAGGCCCTCAAGCACCCGGTTGGTTTGACTGAGCGGTCATTTGCCATCATCTCATTGGTTCGCAACCATTCTCTCATTGATAGACCCAATGTCGTGAGGTGCGAAAGAGCCAGAATGTGACCAGCATTACCAGTACAAAAAGCACCCAGGCCATTGCTGAGGCATAACCCATATTAAGATCTTTGAAGGCTGACAAAAATAAATGAAGAGACAAGGTGAGTGTCGCTTCAGCAGGGTCCCCCTGACCATCACTGACTATATAGATTTGCGTGAATGCCTGTACCGACTGAATAAGTCCCATCACAACATTGAAAAAAACCACTGGTGTGAGCATTGGCAGGGTAACATGACAAAACTTTTGCACACGATTTGCACCATCCAACTCTGCCGCTTCGTAGAGTTGTTGGGGGATGTCTGCCAGAGCAGCAAGATAAATAATCAAGAGGTTTCCTATCCCCCAGGTGCTCATCATCAACAGACCATCCTTGGAACCGAAGATACTGCCTTCATGATTTGATGGCCACGAGGCGGGCCAGGCGGCGGCACTTGTGCTTTGAAACCAATTCTGGGGGGGAATCTGCAACGATTCGAAGAGGCCATTGATCAAGCCTTGCTGAGGATCCAGGAGCCAGACCCACAACACGGAAGCTGCCACAGTGGGTACGATCGCAGGCAAAAAACAAAGCGTACGATACATAGCACGACCACGTACCTGCCAGGACAGCATGAGCGCCAAGCCAATACCAAACACTACCGATAAGGCCACGCTCAGAATTGCATAATACACCGTGTTGCCCAAAGCCCGAGCAAATGTATCGCCTTCTACAAGCTCACGAGCAATCCGTGAATAATTATCCCAGCCAATCCATTGTGGCTCGCTGAGCAGATCATAGCGACAAAAACTCCAGTAGAACGACGCACAAAATGGGTACAGCACCAGCACCAGAAAACCAATCAGCCAGGGGCCAATCATTAAAAGACCGGTGCGATGCTGGTGGAGAGACATGGTTTGGGAAAGGTAAGGAATGTGGTGCCAGTTATTATCTATTCCCTTATCAGGATGCTTTCGTTCAAGATAGTCTATTTGAGCTTCAATCTCATAGCTACCACCAACCACCTCTCCCACTCTCTATTCCTCAATTTGCCTCCTCCCTTTACACTCTTCACTATGGAACGAATTTCTAGATCTTCTGCACGAATTGAATTTGAAGCATGGCGTGATGACGCAGGTGTGCCACATGTGAAAGCGGCCAGCTGGGCTGACGCACTCTATGCGTGGGGCTACCTGCATGCCCTCGATCGGCCTACGCAACTGTTTTTTTCCCGAGTGGTAGCGAATGGTCAGGCAGCGGCACGGATTGCAGATCGGCCCGAATTGGTAGAAACAGACCGATTTTTCAGGAGTGCGGGACTCCATTTGGAATTGGATACCGAAGTTGAAAATTTACGTTCCAAAACGCGTGAGCAGCTGGATGCTTACTGCAATGGTGTCAATGATGGACTCCAGGAATCAGGACGTTCGTTGCCAATGTGGGTGACAGGATTTCATCCACGTCCCTGGGACCCGATGGCCGTGCTCTCAATCGGCAATTTGCTCAGTTTCGCGGGTCTAGCGGTTGGCGCCCAAGAGAACGAGCGATTGCTGCTGGAACTTGTGCAGGCAGGTATCCGACCGGAACTCCTGCGCGAATTGATGGCACCTTATCTGGACAATATCGATTTAGAAGAATTGCGAGAAATCCGCATAGAACATCGATTGTCGGACGAAGCTTTAGAAATGCTGGCGGATCTCCCCCGTTTGGCAGGAAGCAATGCGTGGGCCGTACGGCCCCATCGCAGCGCCACCGGGGGAGCTCTACTTGCTGCGGATCCCCATTTAGAAATCAACCGATTGCCTGCGATCTGGTATGAAGTTGCCTTGCATTGGGGAGACGACCATTACTTAATGGGCGCCTCACTCCCTGGATGTCCTCTCATGGCGGTTGGTAGATCGCCCCATCTCGCTTGGGGTGTTACCTACATGCATGCCGACACGAGTGACTATTTTGTGGAGGATTGTCAAAAGGGTGGTAGCACCGGATGGCAATACCGGCGTGGCGACGCGTGGCATGATTTTACGATTCGCGAAGAAGTTATAGAACGCAAAGGCAAGCCTGCAGAAACGATGCGGGTGTTCGAAAATCCTCAAGGCACCTTGCGATGGGATCTCACGGACCAAGAGCCCGGCAAATACCTTTCAGCCAAATGGATCGGCAGCCTGGCTGGATCGGGTCGATCGATAGGATGTTGGCTGGACGTTTTGCGCAGCCCAAACGCTAAACAGGCCATGGAAATCGTGCGTGAAAATCCACATCCCACCTTGGTTTGGGTCTTTGCGGATCGCGAAGGACACATCGGTCGGCAGGCAAGTGGCTGGTTGCCTATGCGCGCACCTGGACAAGTAGGCGTTCTGCCTGTTCCCGCCTGGGATGAGTCAACCCATTGGCAAGGCCGTCTCTCCAGCGAAGAATTACCCAGCTTGTACGACCCGCCAGAAGGCTATTTGGCCAGTGCCAATGAAAACATGGATCGCGTAGGAGACTATCTCCTACATAGCCATGGATTGCCCGACTATCGTAAACGTCGGATTGTCGAACGCCTCCATGAATTGAAGCACGTCACCATCGAAGACATGAAACAATTGCAGTACGATGTAATGAGTGTGCAGGCAAGACGCTTGCTCCCCGTGTTTCTGCCTCACATGCCAGCAGGACCACTGCGCGATGCACTCCTCAGTTGGGACTTCTGCTACGATCCCAAAAGCACTGCGGCAACTCAGTTTCAGCACCTTTATCGCCATGTCCTGCTAGAAATCTTTGGCCACGAAAAAGGAATTGGCTGGCGGCGTATGTTTTTTCTTTGCACACGCATGGGTTATTCTTCAATGATCTTAACCGCCATTGATGACCTTTTGTGCCAACAGCACTCACTTTGGTGGAAAGATCGAGACAAAGGTGAAATGATTCATAAAGCTGCCCAGCTCGCTGCAGATGAACCCATAAAGCCCTGGGGAGATGTCAACTCTTTTCATTTTGCCAACCGTTTTTTTGAAAATAGTCGCGTAGGAAAATTGCTGGGATTTAACACAGACCGTAGACCGATGCCCGGATGCCAGGCAACTCCTTTCCAAGGCCATCTCCTGGCTACTGCAAAACGCGAATCCAGCTTCGCACCCAGCTACCACTTCGTCACCGATCTCAGTACCGATCAGGCCTGGACCAATCTCCCCGGCGGAGCAAGCGAAAGTCGTTTTTCAAAGTGGTATCGCAATGATATTCCTCGTTGGGAGCAGGGAGAGTATCGATTGCTATTACCGCAGATAAGTTGAGGCAAGCTTTGGGTTGTCATTCTATGCAAAGCCATTTTTCTCCTAGAACCCATTTCAGAACCTCCCTGTTGTGTCAAGTTTCCCAAAGAGCTCGACCCCTTAACCAGGTTTCGAAACTAGTTCTAGTCTCTCCTTGCCCCATAAATTGATCTCTGAGCTTTAGCCCCTCGTCATATTTTCCTGACAAAAATTGATTGTCGGGGTGGCTTCCAGGCGATGCCGTGATCAATAGTTGTCCTCCAAGACAACATCTGCTTAACTAGCTGTATGAATTCTCCGCATTCCATTTCGAATCTAGAGGAACAACGCAAGCTTGTGGCAGCGGCTTACGATCCACAGCTATTTCGTGAAGCGGGCAACGTGTTGATCGCGTCTCTCCACGATCACCTGCAGACTGTTCGAAAAGGGCAGGGATCGGTTCTCAATTGGTGTTCTCCTGAAGAAACAATCCAATTGGCTACCGCAGAAATCGAGAGCGGAAACATCGCGCCATTGCATCCTGGTAGAGACTGGCAATCTGCCACCACCAATCCTGAATCGGCTGACACGGGCGCCGTATTGGCTCGTTTCAGAAATCTCGTTGAACAAGCCTTAAGCCGTGGGCAGAACTTGCATCACCCGCACTACGTTGGGCATCAAGTGCCAGCATCACTACCCTTAGCTGGATTGTTCGATGCGGCCACCACGGTGACCAATCAGGTTATGGCCATTTATGAGATGGGTCCATGGGCAACGTCCGTCGAACGAGCCGTGGTCAATCAACTTGGCGAAGCCATGGGCCTGGCAGAGGGAACTTTTTGTGGACTGGTAACATCGGGTGGATCGCTTGCCAATCTGACAGCACTGCTTACTGCACGCAATATTTCTCTGGGCGAGAGTTGGATCCAGGGGGTCCATGCGGACACACCTCCTCCCGTACTGGTTACCCATGCAGAAGCGCACTATTGCGTTACCCGGTCTGCTGGAATTCTCGGCTTGGGAACCAATCAGATTGTACGGGTGCCACTAGACGACAAACGTCGCATGGACGTTGGGCAACTAGAAAAGACACTCCAGGATTTGCGGGACCGCAAAATTCCCATCGTTGCAGTCTGCGCTGCGGCTTGTGCCACCCCCATTGGAGCTTTTGATCCTTTGGTCGAAATCGCTGAGGTCTGCAGGAATCATCAGGTGTGGCTGCATGTCGACGCAGCACACGGCGGAGCTGCTTGTTTGAGCACAAGACATCGCCATTTGGTCCAGGGTTTAGAACTGGCCGACAGCATTGTATGCGATGCACACAAAATGATGTTCATGCCCGCCTTGTGTGCTTTTGTTTTTTATCGTAACTCGGAACACCGCTACGCAACTTTTGAGCAGATCGCACCTTACTTGTTTGACCCCTCTGCGCCGGGCATGGCTGAATTCGACAACGGAATTACCAATGTGGAGTGCACCAAAAGGGCAGCAGCAATGGGCCTCTGGGGTATCTGGTCCATGTTTGGCAAGCAACTTTTTGCCGCCTTGGTAGATATTACTTTCGACATGGCCCAGGTTTTTTTCGAATTACTTCAAGAACAAAGCGATTTTGAAGTTTATTGCCAGCCTACATGCAATATTGTCGCCTTCCGGTATTTGCCCACCGAATTGAATGGTCGCAGGGAAGACGAGATGGACGCTTTTCAACTGAAACTCCGACGCCTCGTGATCGAATCAGGGAAGTTCTATCTTGTTCAAACATCCATCGATGGCCGCAGCTATTTGCGCACTACTATCATTAATCCTCTAACCTCAAAAAAGCATTTAAATTCTCTCATAGAATGCTTACGCGAACAGGGTCAACAACTCTTGCAAACAACCAACAGCTCGTAGTTCACTAGACATTGGATTCTACAAAGTCCGCAAGAATTGCACGGCATTGCCAATATCTTCTATGGGTTGACGCGAAGCGCGTCGTTCGATTGTGAGCCAGCCACGATAGCCAAACTCTTCTAATCCACCCAGCAACTCTGGAAAATCTGAAGAGCCTCGACCAAGCTCAACTTCCACTCCTTGCCCATTTGCCAGGTCGTAGACACCGTCCACAGCGTGAACGTGTGCAATGTACTGGCCAATTCGCGAAACAAACTCCTGGGGCGAATGGCCATTGGCTATCAACTGAGCCGGATGCAGATCTAGCGCCAAAGTCCCTTCGGGCAAACTGGCAATGTAGCCTGAAATTTCTTCAGGATCCGTAGCGGCTGCCTGCACGACTATCTGCACTCCCAAACGATTACCATGCATAGCCAGGTTTAGAAGGGCCTCCGTCAGAGTCGATGGTTCACCGGGCAATTCTCCCAAATTACAAACGAGTACACGTGATTCCAGCTGCGAGCCAAGCACCATGGCAGCCCGTGTCGCCTCCAAGCGGCGTTCCAGATCATGAGGACTTTCCAGGCCCCGTCGCGTCGGAAAAGCCACCGAACCAACCCGCAAATTCAGATCAGCCAGCATTTTCCGAAATTGGCGCACCCCAGTTTGCGATAACTCCGTTTGGGGAAGCTCAGAACGTACATCGATTTGCACTCCATTGCACTGCAAGCGGGCTGCAGTGTGCAATGCTTTCCTTATAGGCTCATTAAAGCACTTGGTTTGGGCTGCAATTTGATAACCGATCACTCTTGTTGATTACCTGCTGAGGGTAGTGGAAGTTAATGGCGATGTCGTGTTTTTCAAGTCTCTTGATTCTAGCTACTCTGGCAAGTCCTGCCAGTGAGGATCGCCACGTAGATGCAGTAGAAATATTTGCTTGCGATTTTGTGAAAAATGATCGCAATTGGGACCTCAACTACGATCTCTGGCCCGATCTTTGGTCCCGACGCCGTAGCCCTGAATGGCCCCATTATGTGAAAATNCAAATTGAAGACGATTCGGAAGCCGTTGCAGGCCGGTGCATGACAGTCCATGTCAATGGAGCTGGAGCTTCAGTTTCAAGTCCCCCGATTTCGGTCTCCGACAAGTTCAGCTATGTCCTTGAGGCCAGGATTAAAGCTAGCGGGTTAAAACATAGCCAGACCCATGTGCGTGTAGACTTTTGTGACGTGAACCTCAATGTTCTTCAGTCCGCGAGCAGCGAAGTATTTAAAGATACCAACGGCTGGGTAAAAATACACTTTGACCCCGTCAATATCACCAATCCCAATGTCGAAATTGCTACCATCACACTTCAAGTTGATCGCGGTGAGCATGTCGATTTAAAAGGTAAAGTCTCACTTGACGATGTGTGGTTTGCCCGACTTCCGAGGATGACAGTTCACTCCAACAGTCCGTTTAATGTCTACACGGACAAGAATGATGTATTAGTGACATGCGAACTTTCTGGCATCTTAGAAAAAGATCCAGATATTCATTTTGAACTTTTAGATGCCAGTAGTCATAGCTTAAAAGACAACACAGTCCAACTGGACGGACATCTCATCACCGAACGCATCAGCAAGGCATCTGCCATCATCAACTCGACAAAGAATCGCCATCGAGGTTATGCCGGTAAAACACAATGGAAACCACCAATCAGTGACTATGGTTTCTATCGTGTGCAAGTGTCCATGCAGACAGCACGTGGCACGCTTAAGGAACAAACAATTCCTATTGCTGTGGTACCTCCTATCGAGACAAGTTCCCATGGTGAATTTGGTTGGTCCTTGACCAGTGACCATATTCCACTGAGCTACGACCAACTAGAAAGACTACTTCCTCGTGTTGCTATCCATTGGATTAAACTACCCGTCTGGTACGGAAATTCAGAACCGGAGCGAGGTGAACAACTCGTGCTCTTTACCGAGCGGCTGGCAGCGAAGGATATTGAAGTCGTTGGGATCATTGACAAGCCACCCAAAGACCTGGAACTGAGCCAGCGCATCGAAGACGACGCGACAATTGCCGACTTGCTTTCTGCTGAAGAACCTTCAGCCTGGCTACCCTCACTCGATGAAGTGCTTACCCGACTCTCCTTACGCGTGCGGTGGTGGCAATTGGGGAACGATCACGATACTAGCTTTTCGGATTTCCATGATCTGGAACAAGAAATTGGAAATCTCAGAAGCCAACTATTTCGATTTGGTCAAGAGGTCAATCTTGGCATTGGCTGGCCCTGGAACGAATACAGCCCCATGGACCTGGAAGCCACCTGGGATTTCGAGCAACGCTCTGCAACTCCTGCGCTCAATGAAGATGAAATAGCAACCTATCTCCAGTCCCCAAAGCGTGTGGACGTCGCTCGCTGGACCTTGGTCGAACCTTTGGACCGCAGGTACTACGATCTCGAGACGCGGACACAAGATCTGGTTCAGCAGATGCTAGCTTGCAAAATCAACGGCGCCGATGGCATTTTTATCTCCCAGCCTTTTGACGACAATCGAGGAATCATGTCCGACACTGGCGCACCCGGNGANTTANTCCTGCCCTGGAGAACTACGGCATCACTACTTAGTGGTGCAAAATACCTGGGTACGATCCGTCTACCCGAGGGCAGCAATAATCGAATTTTCGAAAAACTTAATGGCGAAATCTTTATGGTCATCTGGAACAATCAGGAAAAAGACGAAATCCTCTACCTGGGTGACAACATACAGATAGTCGATGCCTGGGGTCGCGCTGAAGTACCGAAACAGAAAGAACACCGCCAGATTATTCCCGTCGGGTCTGCTCCCAAATTTGTTACAGGCTTGAATCAATTTGTGGCAAAGTGGCGCATGAATATGCAGTTCACCGAACGCAATATCCCTAGTGCATTTGGCACCGAACACGAGAATCACGTTTTGCTCTCCAATCCGTTTAGTCAAAGTGTTGGAGGATCTGTCAATATTGTCTCTCCAAACAAATGGCACATTACTCCTGATCGAATCGATTTTAAACTATCCGCGTTCGAGCAATCAAACCGTCTGTTTCAGGTTGTCCTCCCATTCGGCACAAGTAGTGGAAATGCTCTCTTGCGCGCAGACTTTGAAATCCTAGTCGACAAAGTCTATAAATTCAGCGTCTATCGTGAACTCGTCGTAGGTGATGAACACATCGGAATCGAACTACATACAAGGTTGAACGAGAACGGCTCGCTAATCGTTGAACAGCGTATGATTAATCATTCCGAAAAACTGGTCGATTTTAAATGCCTTCTTTATGCCTTGGAACGCCGCCGACAACGGATGCAGGTATTCGGGCTTGGGAATAGCTACGATACCAAGACATACACTTATCAAAATGGGCATGATCTTATCGGCACAGAACTCTTGTTGCGAGCAGAAGAGCTGGGTGGAGATCGCGTGCTTAACCATCGCATCATTGTAGAGCAATAGCAGCTTGTACGGATTGCATAGCTCCTTGTCCTGCTCCCCAGGAGCGATTAACATCAAGGCTTTGGAAAACCTTTCCATCGCCCTGATTCCCGGATCCAATAACCAATATGCCAACCCTTGGTGACATCGCAGAACGGCTCGAACAATTTGCTCCACAGGCTTTGGCTGAAGACTGGGATAACGTCGGACTGCTTGTCGGCGATGTGAATTGGCCTATCGAGCGGATCATGACTTGCTTGACCGTGACTCCCACCACAGTCCAGGAAGCACTTGAAAAGCATGCTGACTTGATTGTCTCCCATCATCCGCTCCCTTTTAAAGCACTTAAGTCCATAACTACCGAATCCACCGCCGGAAAGCTCCTGCTCGAACTGATCGGATCCAAAATTGGCATCTACAGTCCACATACGGCTTTTGATTCGGCTCCCGCTGGCATCAATCAACACCTGGCCATTGGCCTGGGACTTCAACAAATCGAGGCCTTAGTTCCAACCAGAGAGTCCAGCGAAGCGGATGTTGGTGCTGGAAGATTGGGATTCTTAGGTGAAGAGTTCACGCTTTTGGAAATGGCCGATCGGGTAAAAAACTTTCTGGGTGTCCAAACCCTGCAGATCGTTGGTGACGACAATCTCACGGTCTCAAGAATTGCAATTGCATGCGGTAGTGGTGGCTCATTTTTATCAGAAGCTATCGCCAAAGAATGCGACTGTTTGGTCACAGGTGAAACAAATCTACACACATGCTTGGAAGCTGAAGCGCGCGGTGTGGGTCTCATCCTTCCCGGACACTTTGCAAGCGAGCGCTTTGCCCTGCATTCGCTTGCAGAGTATCTCAGTGATCAAATATCGAATATTGAAGTTTGGGCAAGCCTGGCAGAACGCGATCCTCTACGCAGCGTGTGAAAACGTGTTTTGAAACTGGTTCTATCAACTTTTTGAAATGCACTAAGCATGCAACAAGACAACAACTCCGATGGCTTTCGTTTTCTGACGGCATTGCCTGTGTACAACGAAGTTAAGCACGTTACCAGCGTACTGAATGAAGTTGTAAAATATGCAACGGATGTCCTGGTCGTCGATGACGGATCGACAGATGGCACACGTGAATTACTTGCCAAACGCAATGATGTTGATATTGTTCTTCATGGTACAAACCGCGGCTACGGGGCCGCCCTGCACACTGCTTTCGATTATGCAATTTTGCGTCGCTACGACGTTCTCGTCACCATCGACTGCGACGGTCAGCATGAGCCCCAGAGAATAAATCAATTTGCCGCTGGTTGTCAGGCCGGGGATATCATTTCTGGAAGCCGTTATCTCGACAAGCACCAACCTCTTGACGAAGTTCCCATAGAGAGGCGTCAAATTAACAAGCAGATTACAGCCGAGCTGAATGCCATGCTCGGCCTCCATCTGACAGATGCTTTTTGCGGCTTTAAAGCGTACTGCACCAAGGCCCTGGCGCAGCTGGATTTATCGGAAACAGGCTATGCCATGCCGCTCGAACTGTGGGTGCAGGCTGCCCTTCACAAGCTGCAAATTGTTGAAAGGCCTGTACCGCTCATCTATCTTGACGAAGAGAGAAGTTTTGGCGGCATTCTCGACGCGGCAGATACACGACTCGCGTACTATCGAGATGTTGTCCATAGAGCCATGAAAAATGCTGGCCTGCTTCCTTTGGCGAAAGCTGCCCCTCTCGCCCACGATACTAGTACTCAGCCATGCTCATGACTGCAGCGGGCAAATACCAACGTCTCCGCGCCCCTCAATTGGATGGTGCTATCGTATGCGATCCTCCCCAGCACCAGTTGCCAGGTTTAATACAGAGCAACCACAAACGACTCTTAGCGGAGACTCCAAAAATATGGGGACAACCTCTCGCTGAACTTGCTGCCAAAGCACGAGACGAAATTCTCACTGCAGCGCGCCAGTACACAAGTTCGTATACCAACATGGCCGAGCATCCTGATAAGGATTGCCCATTGGTGTTTCTTGGACATCAACCCGAATTAATCCATCCTGGTGTTTGGCTCAAAAATTTTGCAGCAGCAAGTCTCGCCAAAGCCAATGGTGGAATAGCAATCAACTTGATTATCGATAGCGATCTGTGCCGAAAAAGTGCCATCCAGGTACCCACAGGCACAGCGGCAAAACCCTATTTAGATACCATTGCCTACGACAAACATGATAGAGAACTACCCTTTGAAGAAAGCGAGATTCTTAGATCGGATCTCTGGGAATCTTTTGGACATCGAACCACAAAATCCCTACGGCCATTTGTGGCTCACCCAATAGTATCCTCATGGTGGGCAAAAAGTGCGATACAATCGCGCAGCACAAACAATCTTGGATTGGCACTCGCACAGGCCAGACATCTGTTAGAAATCGAATGGGGAGTTAAAAACTGGGAGTTACCCCAAAGTGCCGTTTGCCAAACAGAATCCTTCCNACGTTTTGCCATAAACATGCTCACAGAAGCTGAGCAATTGCGTGATGCTTACAATGACTCACTCGATGAGTACCGAGCAACCCACCGTCTGCGCAATCTGGCTCAACCGATGCCCAACCTCATTAAAACCGAAGATTGGATTGAGACTCCTTTTTGGATTTGGACCCAAAGCCGACCCAGACGTAGCGCTCTATTTGTCCTCCGGAAGAAGAAGACACTCCTACTCAGCAATCGAGAGGATTGGCAAGGCGAACTCCCCCAAAACCCGGATTCTGCCCTGGATCAGCTGGCAACCTGGGAAACANAAGGTGTCAAACTCCGCACCCGGGCATTGGCTACGACCTTTTACACGCGACTTCTCTTAGCAGATCTTTTTATCCATGGCATTGGTGGCTCCAAATACGATCAGGTTACGGATACCATCTGCGAGCGTTTCTGGGGAATCCACCTCCCTCCTTACGCTACTCTGTCTGGAACGCTCAGATTNCCAATTGAACATCCTTCGATCGCGCCTCATCAATCGAGAGAACTANGTCAGAAATTACGTGCTCTAAAATATCATCCAGAAAAATTTTNACACCACCCCAAACTAAAAAACACCGATCCTCGGCAATTCACAGAATGGATCTCCAAAAAAGACAGATGGGTAAAAACAGCAAAAACACATGCAAACGCAGCACAACGTCATCAAGCAATTACGACTGCCAATTTGGCGATGCAGCCATGGGTTGCCAAGTTACAAAGCTCTTGGGAACTAGAGCTTATAAGATGCTTGGAACAATCCCGGGTAAATCAACTATTGGAATCCCGAGAATATCCTTTTTGCCTATTCCCCCCCAAACAATTGCATGATTTTCTTCTGGATTTCTGATCCCCTGTACCTTAATCTCAAAGCAGAGGAAAGGATCATTCCTATGCCGAATCCAGAAAATCTTCTCTCCAAAGTAAAAGAGCTTAGTAGCAACTTACAACCTGCAGATGGCTTGTCTCGCGCTGACGGCTCAATATTATCGTCGGACAAATCCAGTTCGACTTATTTGCGCCGCTTGGGTGCAGATACCAAAATCGTGGTTGGTAATGCGGGCGACCATCCGCTGGTCTTACAACTTTTGTACAANCTTACCAAACGGCTATTGCCGAAGNTTTTNAGAGCCGACTGGATGAACCTTCTTACGAACCAGCAGATCGATTGCTACTCCGCCGAGGCAGTGAACTCATTGGTCATGCGCAGGTTTCTAAACAAATTGGTTGGTTTCAAGGACTGCGTTGTCCATTGGNGAGANTGCAGGATTTTTTGACTCTGCCCGAGTACCGTATTGGTGAATTTGACGGGNCGCTTCTGAATATGGCAGAAAAAGTAGCCGTCGATGAGGGATCGACTCTGGCATTGGTGCGAACAGATCACCCTGAAAGGTTCAAGTTGAACAACTGGACTTTCTGTCGAGGCCAGGGCCACACACGTACTAATACGCGTGCAATTCTTTCACATTTTGACACGACTCGTAGCAAACAACGTCGCTCAACTTCAAGCCTCGAAATACGTACTTGGAGACCTTTTGAGATTGATAGTGTCAAGGACGTCTACGGGNAACTCTCCACGGGNATGNGGGGAGCCCAACAGCGATCGGACGAAACCTGGCAGTGGTTGGCAGGTCGCAAAGCACACGNTCAGATATTGATTGCAGTCAAAAGAGAATCTCGCAAACACATGATGCCACCTCAGGACACTCAAGATCACGAGAAATATCTGGACCCTCACGAAAATCAAATTTGAAATTGGCGACTTGCTGTTCTGTCAGCCCCAATGTAGCGGCCACCTCCTTATTTGGTCTGCCGACAACAAACAGGAGTTCCATGCATTGAATTTTTTGCCAATCGCCGGACTTGCGCCAACGGTCCAATTGCTGTTGAATCCCTACAGCCAACAATTCATCTTCCATACCACGACGTTTGCCACTTCGCACAATGCTACTTGCTCCTCGTGCCTTGCCTGCCAATTCCCAGTTGCCACTCGACCCATCCCCCGTCGATAGAAGTATCGCTGGCCGCCTGCCTTCGCGCCGAAGATAGTCGGTTAGCTTGGGGGCGGTTGACGAAAGTGCTTCCAATTGGGACTTCGCCGGAGCTTCAGCCTTATTGGTCAATAATTTGAAAAAATTTCAGTCGCTACCCAAGAAGTTCCACCACCAATGGCGAACAAGAATGTCAGCTGTCACGTAGGGTGAGAAACCAAAAGATGCGGTTGACGAACTGGCCCCAGATAGAGTCTCCTTAGGAGGACTGTTATTATGCGTGTCGAACTTGNCAAGCAGTCGTTTTTGGCCGATTTCTTGTACAAAATCCCCGGTAAGTTCTCCNCTGAGCTACCCACCCAGATCCCCAAAAAATTTTTCCTGCCCCAATTACCCAATCCCAGACACTGCCCTACAGAGGGGGTTAGTTATGTGCCGAATTTATGCCTTAGTTGCTTGTCTCTCAGCGGTCTTGCTAGTTCCTAGCCTGTGCGGCTGCTCAGATAGCTCTTATGTCAGCCCTGAAGTGCTCGCCCAACACCGTCAATTGATCCTGATGCCTGAGGAACCTGATGGAGTTCAAGGCGTTCTCGACGTTCGTGAGGAGCTCCTGGGGCATGAGGAAGAGCACATTCATGAGCATGATGACCATGGACATGAGGACCATGAACATGATGAACTTGGTCATGACATCGATGACCATGAAGAAGAGGATCATGAAGAGAGCAATGACACACACGAACACCTAGAACATGGGGAAGAAGAAGACCCCCATGACCATCATGAACACGAAGGACATGAACACGGAGGACATGAACACGAAGGACTGGGCCATGACGTGAATGCTCACGAAGAGGATGATCATGAAGCAGAGCATGACGNCCATGAACATAACTTAAGCAAAGTTGCCTTACCCACCAAAGCTGTCGAAGTTNTCGTTGTCGGGCGTATTGGAGGACTCACCAATCCCTGGAAAAGCACCCAACCCGACTTTCCGTTCGAGAAAAATAAAGCCAAGTTCTTTCTGGCCGATCCAGGTGCAGTAGCAGGTGCCGAAGCGAGTGGCCATTCGCATGCCCCTGGTGAAGAATGCCCAATTTGCGCAGCACATGCAAAAGACACGACTGAAATGCTAGCAGTCGTACAATTTGTTGATAAAAAGGGCAATGTTTTACCAATTGATTGCAGGAAATTATTCGATGTGAAAGTAAAAGACACGGTAGTCGTTCGTGGCAAAGCCCGAGTGACCGCAGGTGGCATCCTGTCCTTGGACGCCACAGGAATCTACGTCCGTCGCTAACAGGATTAAAAGCTGTCTATCCGATTATCATCAATCCACAACTGTATCATCAATTCACAACTGGCAATTTGTGCCAGTACTTAACCCGCAAAGGACTGCCATGTTTCATTACCACATAAACTGCAAGCTTCTTAGTTGCATTTTCCTCCTTGGTGCCATTACTTTAAATGCAACGAACGCAGTTGCAGCAAAACATGCTCCTGTCAAAACAGAGGATGCCCAGGACATATCAAAATCAACCGAAAAGAAGATCAAACTGTCCGCTGACGAAACGGCTCTCTATGTGGTCGACTTGCACTGCAAGACATGTGCAAAAAAAATTGCGGGCAAGCTCTATTCCGTAAAAGGAGTGAAACGTGTACGTACCAATGTCAAAACTGACTTGGTAATCATCACGGCACAAAAGAACAAGAAGTTGGATGTGATGGCTATCTGGAAAGCAGCACAAAAAGCCGGATTCCCACCCAAAAAGCTTATCAGCCCCCAAGGCACTTATGTGGTAAACCCCAAAACCAAAGCGGCTCAACGACTCNCAGACAAAACTCCCGCTTCTACTAAGCGGGGCTAGAGCAAATATTCTACATNACTCGCATGCAGGTACTGGCGAAGGCACCTGAAATCTCTCACTAGCAGGACTTCATGGGCTGCTNTTTCTAATNCCAGCGAAATATGTTTTGAAACCGTCCCTATGCTGTCTCGTCCCTTTCTTTTTTCGCAAGTTCATAGTCCGCCTCTACCATGATCTTTGCTAATTGCTGACAACCCACATGGTGTTCCCAGCCAATTTTTGACTTTATCTTGGAGNAGTCCCCTAGCATTAATTTCACTTCGACAGGGCGAAAATAACGGGGATCGATCTCAACATACTGCTCCCAATCTAGCTCTAATTCCTGGAACGAATATTCGAGAAATTGTCGAATGGACCGTAGTTCCCCTGTTGCCACAACGAAGTCATCCGGTTCATCATGCTGCATCATGAGCCAGATAGCTTTGACGTACTCTTTGGCATAACCCCAGTCTCGCTGAGAATCGAGATTGCCGAGAAAAAGTTTTTCTTGCAAACCCATTTTGATTCGAGTTGCGGCACGTGTGATCTTTCGTGTCACAAACGTTTCTCCTCGACGAGGAGATTCGTGATTGAATAAAATCCCATTGGTTGCAAATAAACCATAAGCCTTGCGAAAGTTAACCGTCTGATAGTAGGCATAAACTTTGGCACACGCATAAGGACTTTGTGGATGAAACGGTGTCTGTTCGTTTTGTGGTGCTTCGAGCACATCCCCAAACATCTCAGAAGATGACGCTTGGTAAACCTTTACACGTTGAAACTTATTCAGTCGTCGAGCAGCTTCGAGAATGTTGAGCGCTCCAATACCAGTCACCTGCATGGTGTATTCGGGCGTATCAAACGAAACCTGCACGTGACTTTGCGCGCCTAAATTGTAAATTTCGTGCGGTTTTATATCTAAAACAAGATCCGTAATCTTCTGCGCGTCTGTTAAGTCACCATAATGCAACAGCAAGTTGACATTCGGACTGTGTGGATCTTGGTAGAGATGATTTATCCGAACGGTATTAAACGAGCTGCTACGTCGGATGACCCCATGAACTTCGTAGCCTTTCTCCAGCAACAATTCAGCTAGATAAGAGCCATCCTGCCCTGTAATTCCAGTCACTAGTGCCCGCTGCATAAACGCCTTACTTCCCTAAACTAAGATACGAGTTCAGAACAATGTCTCTAATCAGTTAATCCATTAAATCGAACACTGCTTCAACCAAATCGCTTGAATTTTAGTCCTCATCCCAAGACAGGAAGGGTCTGCACATTCTGGCGGTAAATAGAGGGTAAAGTATTTGCACAATATTTAAAAACCCCTGCCGCAATAGATAATAACAACATATCAACAACTAGGCATGGGGTTTCCCCATATCCTATGGAGCCTGGCAATAGTCCTGAAATAGATTCGGTACGATTTACACCTATCCACGGTTCAATAAGGCCAGCTAAGACCCGTGGGTTCCAACAAGCGATTGCATTTCGCTTTCAACCTTCTCAATTACAGATGACCGTTGGTAAACCATAGCCCGTTGGAATGCATTTTTTTGTAATTCGGTAAGTCGACTAGGACTTTTCAGTATTTCCTCCAATAGTGGAACCATTGCATCAATGTTAGGCCATTCGATACAAAGCCCCAAATCATATTCCTGCACTTCCATACCTAGTGGTCCATGCGAATCGCAGACACAAAGTACAGGACTTCCCACAGCAAGACATGGAATAAGTTTGCTTGGGATGAATGAAGCACCCACTCCGGGTTTCTCTGTAATAACAAAGAAGTCTGTATCATGGAGTGCTTTGACAAATCCCTTTTCATCCAGAAATTCGCCAAACTGAAATCGTTTATCGCCACTTTCGGCAACCCATTCTCGAATTCGGCCTGCTTCTCCTCCGTTGCCATGAATCTGGAAACAAAAATCGAGATCCGTTTTCAACAGTACTTGACAGAAATCAAGCAACCCTTGTTTCTTGCCGATATTCCCTGCATAGAGCAAACGCACCGGCTTATGTATGGGATGCCCAATTTTACTTTCGAATTGGTCAATGATTTCAGCCATAGAACCATTGAGGAAATTTGGGCAATAGTGAATAGGCTGCTCTTTTTCACTAATGACTTTCAGACGCTCAATCATTCCTGGGGCAATTGAACTCCACACATTCGCTCGATTAAACAGCCAACTTTGCACAAGCCCTCCTAGCCAATTGAAGAACTTAAATCGACTGATACCACTTGCCGCAGCCGCGTCTGCGGGGATGTCTTGAACATTCAGCCATAACGGCTCGCGATAAAACATCTTACGTATCGCGGCATAAGCTACTGCACCTGCTAGCGGGCAGAACACCATCACCATGTCGTAGCGACGAAAACGAAATAAGCTACGTGCAAGGCTTATCGCAAAAGACAGCTCATAAAGAATTCGAGAAATTAACTTCGATGGGTTCTTAGGGATGAACAAACCATAGCGATGTAGATCAACGCCCTTAATCTCTTCTTGCTGCTTCCGCCATAGGTTGCTATTTGATTTATTCTTCCACTCTGGATAGTACGGATATGTGCCGTAGACAGTTACTTCATGCCCACGCTCGACTAATCCAAAACATAAATCCGAAAAAACGGAAGCTCCTCCCCCTCGATCCGGGTAAAAGAGATTACTAATAACAAGAATTTTCATGCGATCTCTCTCTGCAGCCACGCCTCATGGATCTCTTCAAACGTCGTCTGCAAATTTCTTGTGATGTCCCAACTTGGGTAATGTTGTTTCATTTTTGACAAGTTTGAGATATAGCACATATGGTCGCCAATCCGATTTTCTTCCTCGTAGACATAATCCATTTTTTTGCCTGAGATCTGCTCTATTAGCTGAAAGGCCTCTAATATAGAAATCGAGTTGTTTCTCCCCCCACCAATATTATACACCTCTGCTATGCGGGGCGCTTCAATAAAGCATTCCATGAACCGAACAACATCGGCAGCATGAATATTGTCTCGAACTTGTTTGCCCTTGTAACCAAATACTCGATACTGTTTACCTTCGAGGTTGCACTTGATCAGGTAGCTAAGAAAACCATGCAACTCGACACCTGAATGATTTGGTCCAGTCAGGCAACCTCCACGCAGGCAGCAAGTTGGAATACCAAAATAGCGGCCATATTCTTGGACCATCACATCAGCGGCTACCTTAGAAGCACCAAATAGAGAATGCTTCGACTGATCAATTGTAAATGTTTCGTCTATGCCATTATCGTACTTGGAATCGTCATAGTCCCAGCGTGTATCTAGTTCTTTGAGCTGAATTAAATTGGGTGCATCGCCATATACCTTATTCGTTGACATATGAACAAACGGTGATTCAGCACAACTTTGCCGAGTCGCTTCCAGGAGATTGAGCGTACCTACAGCGTTTACGTCAAAATCATCAAACGGACGACTCGCCGCCAGATCATGACTTGGCTGGGCAGCCGTGTGGATAATTGCATCCGGCCGCATCTCCTCCATAAATTGAAGAATCGCTTCTCTGTTGCAAATATCCAAATTGACTAATTCATAACTACTAAATTGATCTTGCAGTCGTCGGGCATTCCAACGTGTATCGCCCTGCGGACCAAAAAAATCGGCTCGCTTGTTATTATCAATACCAATAACTTGCCAACCGTTTTCAGAAAAAGAAGAAACGACCTCTCCACCGATGAGGCCACTAGCCCCTGTTACCAACAACTTTTTCATGGAATTACTCTATGTGTGAAATTGATTTAGTTGAATCAACAATAGTTTTCACTCAGCTTCTGGCACGTATCCCAACCGTTGCAAGAGATGCCCGTATTTTCTGTCAAACCAATCTACATCTCGTTTCGTAAAATATTCTTGCCAATTTCCAGCACCCCCAACTCGGTCTGTAACGCGTGATGAGTCAACGACTTTACGAGCACTCTCTTTCATGTTTTTTAAAGTAAAGTGCTCCACAGCTCTAGCTGTTTCTTCGCGAGAGGCTTGAGGATCCAATATCGTTATCACTCCGTCGACGGCCTCTTGAGCATTCTCAAGCACATCCTCATAACGGACAATAGGTACTCCTGCATCGAAAGCATCAGTCACATGTTCAGCCCAAAGAGAAGCAAAATAACGCGTTGCAAGAAAATAGCGTATCCGCCAGGGGATGAAAATTTGACACCAGGCTGCAATTCGTATGCTCAGCCTTTTGTCGTTCGGCCAGACTTTTTCAATTCTATGGAAATAACTATTTGCCACATCTCGCCCATCGCGAACGATATAAATGATTTCATCTTCACTATGGAGATTAACTACACTGGGACGAGCATGCGTTTTCAGTATTCGATCATAGCGTTTACTTCCAGGGTGAGGATTTTCTCCTCTTAGCAAGGGCAGCAGTAGACGCCTAGCTGCCGACATTTGGCCATCTGCATTGTTGTAAGCAATATTCATGCTGTAGGAAAGCATGTAGCTAATCCATGAATTACCAGACAACGGATAGCCGCACATAAAAATCGTGCGCCGTCCTCTGTGCGCTTCAGCAGTCGACAGTGGAGCGCGCCGAAAACGTGAAGCTATCCAAAACAATGGTTCATTCATGGCACCCAACTATGCACAGACCCCACAATCAGCAAGACAATTCAATCGAGTAAAAGGCTAACCGTCACTGCCCTACAAATAATGAGTGTCCTGCATTCTTCCTTTCTAACAACCAGTTAGAAATGTCTTCTCGCATACACCATTCGGGAACTGGTTGGTTTTTTGTGAGAAGGTCGCGAATCATGGTACCTGAAATAGACTGGCAATCATTCTTGTCTGGATCACACGTCTCAAGTGTCGCACCAGCCCCTTTGGAATAGTAGACCGTATCAAAAAATACAGGTGCTATGCCAATGTCCCCTAACGAATCAAATAGATCGCGGTTAGCATTCGGCGCGTAGAAATCTCCCACACCTGTGTGATCACGCCCCAGTACAAAATGTGTGCAGCCATAATTTTTACGACAAAGGGCTGTAAAGATAGCCTCGCGAGGTCCACAGTATCGTGAATAAGTACTAAATTCGGCGAGAAGTGCATTTGGGAATGCCGCTTCGATCAACCGCTCATAAGCACCCAGTATCATATCCGGCAAAAAATCGCCCGCCTTCTTAGGCCCTACTACGGGATGAATCAACACACCATCGGCATTGCTTCGTTCTACTGCATTCGCAATGACATGCTCATGGCCTTTGTGAGGCACGTTACGCGTGTGGAATGCAACAATCTTGCTCCAACCTTTAATATCAAACAACATTCGCGTTTGATTCGGCGTAAGCTGATAAGGTGAACGAGCCGTATTCGCAGGCCCTAAATACTCGATTGGACCTCCCAACATCGTTATGCCCCGCTCCATAAAACGATTAACGCCTGGATGAGACTTGTCGGTAGTACCAAACCAACGGCTTGCGACATCATTCAAATCGACTTCGTACTTGTCTTCGAGATGCAATACAGCAATTGATTCGCCAGAGCGACGGTCAATCAAACGAATTGATTGACCTGGCTCAAAAGCGGCATACTCCTGGCTCTTCCCTTGCAATAGAATTGGCATCGTCCAAACAGCACCACATGGGAGGCGATTGGATTCCAAGACACTCTCTAACTCGTCCTGCGTCATGAATCCTTCCAATGGCGAATAAACACCATGGGCGATCTGCTCAACATCCATAGCCGTTTCCAGGTCGATTTCGACCCCGGGTAATTTGGCCAACATACTACTCGTTGTTTTACGGAACGGGATCGGTCGACCGTCGTGGAGCGGATTAGTGCCATGTAGGGAGGGCAACAGCAATTGACCAGATTCCAGAAGATCCTCCACACGGTGACCGTCTAAAGATCGGTGAAAACGCTCCACTAAACTGAGCACCATATCAACCGCACCAACTGGATGTTTGCCAATAGCACATTCAGCAGCAAGAACCAAACCATTGGCACCATCTATCATGGTATTGATGATGTCGTTTAATTCTGCACGAGTCGGTTTGCGATTTACAATCATTGATTCAAGTAGATTTGTCGCTACATTGGCAGGCGTATTAACAATATTTGCTTTACGCAGAATGGCTTTTTGGAGGAGTGGGATATTCTCTAATGGGACTTCCCGCGATAGATCACCTCTGTCTATGAGAATCTCATCCGTTTCAACCATAATTTCATCGAGATTTCGCACACCTAATTTACTCTCGATTTTAGAGATAATGGTAGAATCGGGTCCTGTGAGTTTTCTTAGAGCCCTCACGTCATCAGCACGATTGGCAAAGGAAAGCGCATAGTGCGTGATCCCGTAGCTATTCCCAATCTTTACTGCCTCGATATCCTTTTCAGAAAGTGGAGGAAGGACGGGTGCTGGATCGACAATCACTGCTTTATTGGACCCGACTCGTCCGCCATTAAGCACCACAGTTTCTGCACTATTTTCATCCGATTTTAAAACCAGCAACACGACGCCATCGAAATCAATCCCGACTAAGCTGTTTGGCTTGAGTTCGCTAAAAACTGAGGTGGGTGTAAGCGATATGCATTCTTCCGTCCCAATAACCGGATCACTTACAAGGCGAATATGCTGTCGATCCTTGACCACTGTGTCAGGTACCATCGTACCATTGCGAACCTGTGCTCCTTCAGTGTCGAGGCAAATGGGAGTATCTCTTTTTGAATACTTTTGAATCGTCTCGATAGTCTCAGCAATTTTATCAAGAGGGGTATGCGAAAGGTTGATACGGAAGAGATTGACTCCGCGTTCCTCAAGCCGCTCGATGGTGGCTTGGTTCATCGAAGACGGGCCAAGAGTACATAAAATGTTGATGATTCGTTTTCTATTCGACATTACCAATTTCTCTCAAGCATATTGTTAAATATGTACACGGATACCAAACTGAGCCACGTTGGCGCAATCCGGAAAAGTTAGAAAAAAGTGTAACTGGACCTATCGGGACTAGATTGTCTCGCAACCAATCACAGTCACCATGAATCGATGGCTTGGTAAGGATCACCTACCAGTAATTGCCAACAGATACAACCCCTTCAAGTCTAGTCCATACGAACGACATTTGGTAATCGGCCAACCAACTTAAATTGGGCAATATGAGGGATTTACACGCAGGGATGCGGAAAATATGGCCACAATCGACAAAATCACACCTGAAAGAATAGCCAAATGCTGCAATTCCTATTTGGCTCGCATCTCCAACGGTGCCTGAAAAAGCAGCCTGGTGTATCAGGCCATAACGATTAGCGTTTTATCGCCAAAGTTGGTGTACCTCGTTTACTCTTGGCTGAAGGTCCCTACTCTAAACAATGAGCCACATTATCTACCATCTACCTCGGTGGTATCACAAATCCGTCTTCGCTGCCCTGGTAGACCCAGGATGCAAATGCATTGAGTGCAATTTGGGCACCCTCTCGGAGTAAATCCGCCTGTTTGTAGGCGGCAATGCGTTCCTCCTGAAATACATTCGGGGTATTAATCCAGTGGACTATCTTTCGTGTAGCTTCCGCAACATAGTCGTCGTCGATTGAAACGCCCCAGTGCTTGTTGTCACCTAATAACGATGGAATACACGAACGCAGTATCGTAATCGCCGGATTCCCATGCTGGAAAGCTTCGCTCAAGACAATGGGCTGGGCTTCGTTCTTATATCGTGTAGGAAAGAGAAACACGTCAATTTCGCTAAAGAATTCGTCTTTCGCCGGACCGTAGAGAGGCCCCCGATACTCAAAATCATTTCCAAAACGCGTTTGACACTTTGCAATCGCTTTCTCTACTTCGGGCTCGCAGATAGGACCTGCCATCACTAACTTGATTTTATGACCTTGGTTGCGCACCAGAACAAATGTTTCGATAACCTCCAGGGCCCCTTTGGATACCGTCAAATTACTAAGGTGACCCATTCGCAGGAGAGGTCTTTTGATTGAATTGTTATCTTTTGGACCAACGCTATTATTATCGGCAGATAGCATAATCGTGCTAGGCACTACGGCACAACTGGATCGAATCCGATACTGGCGTCGCATTAAATCGAGCATACCTGGGCAGAGCACAATCTGAAGGCTTTTCTGATTCAAAAAATAATTCAGAAATGAGACAAGCCTGCTTTTGTTATTGAGATAGGCGTAGACGTGATGGTGGATTACTATGCGGTAGCCGCGTATCCTCCCTACAATGATTGCTGCAATATTAAGAAATATCGAAGCACTTGCATTCAAGGGCATATAAAGCACTGATCCTGCAGGCCTACTACTTAATAACAAACGAGGCAGTGCAATTAAAAATGCATTAATGAATTTACGTATCATTAAAGAACGTCCAATTTTGGCTGAGCCATCAGACAAGTTCAGCCGTCTCACCGAACCGGACGACGAAAGGCTTTCCGCAATTCTTTCCGTACAAACGGTCATCCCTGTGACAGGGGGTGGCAAGACGCCGTATATCGCAACAATAGGCTTCTTATTGGAATTCATACTTTTACATAGATGCCGTTGCGAGGTGAAATTCCCAAGGGAAATGAACGAGGCTACAAATACCGATTGAACAAGACTATTCGATTCTACCATCGAATCTAGTCACGGCCAACGATTCCTTGGCGAATATGAGTCTTCAACAAGCTGATTCTAGTTTGCAGCAGTCCACTACTCGCCCTTCAGCAAAAGCGATCAACAGCTCCGATCTGCTACCTAGAATCACTATTCTGTATCACACCATGTCATTAAAGAACCTTGCCTCTATTCATGCGATTGATACAACCCGTTTTATTAGCGCTCCCTCGGCTAATAGTTCGCCTGCAACAGGCAGTGGCATTAGTGAAAGGTTGCATCGGGTGTGGCAGGAAATTACAATGCAGATTCAACTTCCTCAGTCTTGCCATAATCACAGGTCGCGTTCGCATTTCCACCTAGACCGCGTGAATCAGGTTGAGGGGTTTTTCGATTGTTGAATTACACCAATTGCTGAAACATCCGTAGATTTGACTCGATGTTAAACAGCTTCTCATGCCGAATTCTCCTTAAGACTCCTTAGAAAGATACTCTGATGACACAACGAGTTACCTTGTTTGGAAGGGCACGATACTTCTTTCGGAACTACGTTGTTCATGGAAGAGTTCGGGTATTTCTGCAATATCTATTCACAAAATTTCAGGCACTATTCATCCAACCAACAATCTTGCCTTATTTTGTTACCTTTTTCCCACATCGCAAAAGCTCTTACTCGTACATGATCCCTAAAGTCGCACCACGGGCCGAGGGTGCTGAATTGCCGGTTCCTCCGGAAAAATTGTGGTATGGCTACGGGAAAACTGCCGAAGAGTGGTTGGATTCAGGAAAAAAACACGTCGGCAACATGCGTCGTATTCTAGATGAATCTGGGCATTCGTTCGCGGAAGAAAGTCGTATCCTCGAGTTCGGTTGCGCTGGGGCACGGATGCTTCGTTGTTTTGCCGATGAAGCTGAAAAAGGTGAGGTATGGGGAACCGACATCAGCGCAGATCATATTGTTTGGTGCAAACAATATTTAAGCCCGCCCTTCCATTTTTTCACCACTACCACTGCGCCACATCTTCCTTTTGAAGATGGTTATTTTGATTTCATCTATGCCGGATCGGTCTTCACACACATTGATGACTTGACTGACGCATGGCTTATGGAGCTTAGAAGGGTCACCAAAAAAGATGGCAAACTCTATATCACAATTCACGACAATGATACCATTCGCATCTTAAGTCAACAGAAGGATTTTATAGCAAAGACACTGTCTTGCCATAAGCACTACTACGAAAATCGAGATTTTGGGATGTTCACTATTGGTCGCTTCATGCGTTCGCAGGTTTTCTACGACTCCGAATACCTGACGGAAATGTTGGATCCCTTTTTCGAAACCCTGTCCATAACACCAGAAGCCTACGATTTTCAGACCGCTTTTTTATTGCGTAAGAAGTAGACGTTTTTTTGCAAGATTACTTTTCCTTAGAGCAAAGCGTTCATGATGCCAACGCAAAAATACTCTAATAACCTGAGAACGCTAACATTTAAAAACTGATAATTGTAGCGAGTCGATATGGTTAGAGATTTTTGTTTATGCACCCTGTCACTTTTGCTATTGGTCTCTATTGTCAATTAGGCAATTACTTGAGGGTTTTGCCCCCTCAATAACAAAAAACTTGATTTTTTTGACTTCCCCACAAAAATCAAAGTAGTACATCTACGTCCATCGGCATAGATGCCCATCGGCGTTACTGCCTAACCCGCCCAACAAAGCTGCCCGTAGATTTTGTCGATCTGGTGGGACCAATCAACGCTAGACGATCCACAATGATCCATTTTCCTATACATTGCAAACTGGGTAGCGCCCTTCTTGGTATTGCCTTTGTATTGGGTACAGCCCTACTTGCCCATGCTTCTGGAGTTTCGTGGACGATGGCGGTTGTTCCGGATACACAAAACTATTTTGGGGGTTCACTATCTGTCTACAATGCACAAATGCAATGGATTGCTGACAACAAGGACTCACGAAATATACTCCTTGTGGCAGGCCAGGGGGATATCACAGGTACTAATTCTGCTAGGCAGTGGACCAATGCCGTTAGTGCGCATACCCCACTTATGGACGAAGTACCCTACATTTTAATAACAGGAAATCACGACTATAACTATGATTCAGAAGACAACCTTATCCGGGATAGCACATTGTTAAATGATTACTTCTCACTGAGTGATAGCTCACTTAATTCAACGATGACTGTTGAACGTATTCCGGGAAGGCTAGAAAACTCTTATAGCACATTTGAGACGCCCGACGGTCGTAAGATGTTAGTGTTTGCCCTGGAGTGGGAAACGCGTCCAGAAGTCGTCGCATGGGCAGACTCCATAGCTGGATTACCCCAATTTGCTGACCATACCGCAGTACTTTTAACTCATGCGTATTTGCGAGAAGGGGGCCTCTATCCTGATGGCACAAAGAATGTGTTTCGCAGTGCGGCCCATGGTGATCCAATCTGGAATGATCTTTTGAGTCAACATGAAAACTTTGAACTCGTTATGAATGGGCATTTCCTTGACAATGCCGATAGTGATTTTTACGGACCATTAACTACCGGGTATCAAACAAGCGTTGGCGACAATGGAAATCTAGTGCACGAAATCGTATTCAATGCTCAAGAACAAGCCAATGGTGGAAATGGGTATTTAAGACTTTTAGAATTCTTGGAGGACGGTAAAACGGTTCAGGTGCGCACCTATTCCCCCACCCTGGATGTCTGGGCAACAAACACAGAAAATGAGTTCCAATTTCAGTTATCATTCGAACCATCTGCAGATTTTAACGACGATGGAATTACTGACCACAAGGACTATACATTGTGGAATCTTTACAACAATAAACCTCATTTCGACGTCAACGGAGACAATATGGTGAATAGTGCCGATTTCCTCCAATGGCAACGTAGTGTTACTTCTGAAATTGAATTCGTGGATAGTCCGGCCAACTTAAACCAGCAAGGCCCCGTCGATACTGAGGACATAACACCTTGGGAAAATTCGTATGCCCTAGATGACATGGCAGACATTAATAACGATGGGAATTCTGATGGCACCGATTTTCTTATCTGGCAAAACGAATACACACTGTTTGATACATCCGACATAAATCATGACCGGCTGGTGGACTTAGACGACCTAGATTCTTTTGACACCTCGTATGGTTTCGAAGGAATCATGGCTGACGCGAATCTGGACGCACTTAACAACGGTGAAGATTTTCTCATCTGGCAAAGACAGTTCGGCGAAACCACGTCTTTCTTGGCTAGCTCAATGGCAGTTCCAGAACCAACGACTACCACTCTCTCTCTACTGACAGTTCTTGCAATATGCTCGCCTCGGATGGCATTGCGTCTTTTGCCTTAAAAGAATCCCAGCCTTTATATGATCCGACGAAGGATTGTCAGCTTAAGAATCGAGCCTACAGCCTCCAAACTTGCTTGGTGACTGTTGTAGCATGCGTCAATTGGGATGTGCTAATTTAGCACGAAGCTGGCCTGGCTTGCTAAAAGCTAGCTTGCGATGCGCAGTAAATAATCGAGCAGACCAATTCAGAAGAATTGCAAAAAGAAAACATTCGAATAGTTCCGCATAATGTGTCCCAAAATCACCGCGTATTATATTGATCAGGTATGAAAAGGATGCGACAAGAGTAGCGATAAAAAATGGGTTGTTCGGTTCACGAAGTAGTGGCTCATCTATTAACCTAACAATGAATACTAATACTCCGGCGTAGGCAAATAGCGCAAGATACCCACCCTCATAGTAGGAGTGACCTGCCGGACCGACCCCCCAAACCGATGGTTGTAGTAGTTTCAGGTATCTTCTAGGTAAATCCAGGGCAATCGTAACCGGCTTGTCTTCCCACATGCGACGAGGAATGGCGTAACATGAAAGAAAATGCAACGAATTAAGCGCATGAACTTCTGCAGTTCCGCTATCAACTATTCGCTTAGTCAGCAAAGCGTATTCATAATTCGCCTGCGCTAAAAGATGCTTCCATCCATCCAACTGAGCCTGGATACCAGCCATGTTAATTTCGCCCAAGCGCGGAATGATATTTGCAATCGTTCGTTCACTTCGCTGGAATCGATTCCCGTGCGTATCAAAATGGCGAATGATAGCATAGGACAGGCCACCCAATGCTATTGTTGCACCTGCCAGAGAACTTAATAACAGAACCCTGACAGGATTCGAGTATCGCCATTTCAACCAATAAGCGACAAATGGTGCGGCTGCAAAGACGGTTAATAACAAACGTCGTCCGGGCGATACCTTGATACAAAAGAGTGCTGCTACCCCTAAAATGGCAATGGATAGAAACAGCATTGGAACGGAGCTTCGGTTTCTATACCAAGCATAAAAAGAAAAAACTCCCGCAAATACGGCTGCTTTCTGGGCTAAGTTAAAGACTACCTCCTTAAAGAATGGGATTGATATGAAGGAGACGCACAACATAAAAACTGAGCATATTGAGATCACCCAAACAAACATAGTGCCTGACCATTCTGGGCAGACCTGAAAACGATTATGGCCAAATTTTCGAAATAACTTTATCCCGTAATACATTACCAACATAGTGGCAAGGAAGACAAGATTTCGCGTCAACGCATCACGATAATCGGCATCCGGAAAATTAAACGAAATGTAACGTTGGTAAAAACTTTCTGTTCTGTCCACAGCCTCCAAGCAACCAACTCCAATGTTAATTGTACAACCGAACAACACACAATTCCAAGCAGTAATGAGATCGGAGCGACGCCGAAGATAAGAAAATATGATCAGCGACATACATAAAATAATGACGCTCCATCCCGCAAATTCGAGCATGCCTTCCGTAGAGCGGGACATTGATGCTATTAGTGCAAAATTCATAGGTAAAAATGACTCGGATTAAGGTGTGATGGTGCTAGCATTCCTATCTAGGAATGGAATTAGCCTACACAAAGATCAATCTCACTGAATTCAACTGACGCACTCTACATTGTCATAAATGTCATGGTGAAGCTGCTGGCTTTTTCAGGATGCTCTGCAAGCTTAGCTTGAGCGTAGCGCATGAGGGGCTAGCTGTGGTCCAAATATTCACTTTAATCCGTACCATAATCGTTACGAACAGATTTAAAGACGCAACCAAGATGGAATTTAGCCATGCTCCACCCCAAACCCCCCAATAGCTGAGGATTAGGGGACTTAAGGTGAGGTAAATCAACAACACGCCAATGCTGCAAATCATCAATTCTCTCTGGTGTCCCGTCATAATCAGCGTCAGACCATTGCAACCAGTCAACACAAAGACGACTGTTCCAAATGTAAGTATTCGCAGCAAAGGAACAGCTTCTGGATAACCGTTACCAAAAGTTAATTCAAGGATCGCGTTGGGGAAAATAACGAAAGCCAATGCAATCAAGAGGCAAGGCAAGCCAACTATTGTGGCAGCGCCTCTAAGGATTTTTTCCAATCGATCGATCTGATTTGCATAATACAACTCAGCAATAAATGGACCTAGAAAAACACTGGCCATTAAGAGCGGGATTCTGACAACATTGATTAATGTTTTGGCTACACCATAGTTTGCAAAGTCACCATCCGCAACAAAAAACCCTACTATTAATACATCCAACTCAGCCATTCCAAGCACAACAAATTGGGTGACCAAAGTATACCAGCTTTCACTTAAAAACCACTTTGCAGTAGGAGCTGCTATATCTTCGCGTGCCTGACCATCAAAGTTTTTAGTACGATGGATAGAAATGCTATTCTTCGTGAATATGAATGCTGGAATAAGAGTCAATAGTTGCAAAACAGATCGCAAAATAATGACAAAACCTAAATCCAATATTTCAAATTGCGAACTGACAACAAGCAATAAAAAAAACAGCACATTTGGCAGGAGTCCACCATTTTTAGCTCCAACCAATACACCCAAACGGAATTGGTCCATAGCTTGCATCGCACTTGACGCAATAAGACTGGCTGCTGACGCAATAAACCAAATAGCAACCCAGGGAACATATTCACGAATGCCATTCCATCGCTCTCCGGCCCCTAGATGATCAGATACTATCAACAAAACAAGCGATGCAATACACCCGAAAAATACTACGATTTTCAGACAACTTGCAATAGCCTGGACTGCATTTACTTTTTTCCTGATTGTACGTATTAGAATCTGCGCTGTTCCAAATGTGACGGCGATTGTAGTTGTCGCCACGACAACAGACACCATGAGATACGCAGCATAATGAGACTTTTCCAGATATCTGCCTAGCAGAAAATGTGAACCATAAAATGCGCCTACGGCGAGAATTCGTCCGATAGCAGACCAAACTGCAGCCGATAATAAACGCGATCGCAACGAGCGAACATTCTCACTAGGCCCATCACCCCCGGGCAACTCAGCCTGCATTTCGGACTCTGGCATCATCATGTTGTCTGCTTAAAAAGTTTGGCTTGAATTGGATACAATACTAGCTCTTAAATTGCTGTTTCATTGCTTCTATGGAATCTTGCGTGAAGAAATGCGTTACATGCTTAGAATCAACAATCTCATCCAAATATTTATCTGGAATTACCAATTGGCTTTTAAGTATTTTGTACATTTCCGAATATGGAGATTGCTCACCCGGTGTACCCGGATCGGCACCACGGGCCATATTTTTTTTCTGCATTTGAAAGCCCTCTAGTCCCAGAAACTCTGAAACATGCTGCGACTTTTCAGAATTGGCCATCTCCGTCCGTAATATGAGTATGTCGTACGGTTCTTTGCGAATCCGAACATAGCCCTCTTTTTTATTAAAGGGATATTGAAAAACATCTACACCAAGCGGTTCTTTGAATTCACAATCAAACCATTCAAGATGATGTCTAAAATGTTTTTCTTCTAAAAATTCAGTTTCGAAAATTTTAGAAATCTCTTCTCCAGAAAGATCACGGATGTCCGCAGCGGATTGCTTTCTTCCTGCCAATCGAGGCGAAAAGTTTAATCGTGCATAGTGCGAAACGATGCTCTGAAGAGGATCGCGTACCAGCGATATAATTTTCGCATTCTTTTGTTTGTTGAAAACATGCCGCAAAGCCCATCTTGCGCTACCCGAAACCTGACCTGTCTTGATTTTAAAAGGATCTAGACAGTGTGTCTGCAACACTAATTCTCCATGAGATACAAGTGAATGAAACAGTGCGATTGATCCTGATCGCTCCATTGAAAACACGATTACTGGTGTGCGATGGCAAATGAAAAATTTATAGTAGAGTTCTAGAAATCGTCTAATTTTAGCCATCGAAGTCCCATCTACGATTAGAGTATTCCACCAGTACTTTTAAGCTTTATTCGCTCTTCAAATTGAAATCACAGCTCCGCAATGAAGAATGGCATTTGCAACTAGGACTACCTTTGCGTCGACATCAACAATTCCAAAAAACTTGACAGGGCACTCATTCTAGCAAGCAACTATTAGTCGCAAATCAGGTGCCAAGCTGCCCCTGGTGTTGATATCAATTAAGGCAAGACCCTAGTCACGTATATCTCCCTCTTAAAGGATCGCTCGATTCCCGATAGTATTGCATTTGTGCAACTGCATGTTGCAATTTTGCTACAAATTTTGCAATCAATGCAGTCAATAATTTTATTTCAAACTTAGAAACAACAAATTGTCTTCTTACTAAGTGCTGCATTGAATACTACGTTGACCTTCTGTCACGGGTTTTTGTGCGGGAACAGATTGAACTTCAGCCTGCAAATTTGTCAAGATGCGCTAATACGGACCAAATGCGCAACTCAATAGGGTTGTAAGACCATCTCCCAAATAATTGACATTTTACAGGAGCATGGGTAGAATAAAGCTGTCGTACCCAATGGGGAGAAACGGCGAAATCTGGTGAAATGGCGCGCAACTTGCTCCTATAGGATTCAGACTTCTGAAAGCAGTTTCCTGATAGCAGGTTCACTAGAGATTACTATTCAGCAGCATTGCCGATTCGAAAACACTTGGGTACACGATTGTTTCTATTCCCCCATCTTTTTTGCTACAAGTTGTAGATTTTCTCCTTGTCATTCTATTTATACCTATATCTAGATCTCTATTGAGAAAGACCATTCGGCATGGACCAAATTGAAACTGGTAAAGATAATAACAGCGATTTAACCGCTAGATTGGTGTCCGGATCGACTGCAACGATGGACACTTCGCATGGGACTTCCGTAAGCTCGCATGGGACTTACGCAAGCGACAACGAAAGATCGATTCAACTACGAGGTTCTGGTATCGGAAAAATCGTCCGTACAAGCTATCCCGATAGGATTCGGGGTTCTATTCGTATTCCTGAACCAAGAGCCAATGGAAATAGAGGCTATATTGGGCAACTTCTACGCACCAGCCTCCCACTCGCCATAGTCGATATTGCCGTTGTCTGCCTGGCTGGCTGCCTGTGTATGCTAGCGGGATTAGATTGGGTGATTAACGATTTGACAGTATCCCGCTGGATAATCCCCACCTTGCTAGGATATCTCTTAGTCAACACTGTCATGGGACTATATCCGGGAGTCCGTCTAGGTGTCGTCGACGAATTACGACGTTTGTCACTATCTTTGACCATAATCATGCTCATGCTTGGAGTTCGAATCGGTTTGAGCTCACCCATTTGGCAAGATCGAGCGATCTTTTTGCTTACTGCCTATATACTGTGCTTGATCATGGCACCGATCGTCCGCAGTCGAATACGATGCATTTTGGCAAATACATCTTGGTGGGGGTTCCCCACAATAGTTTGCGGCAACGATGCGGCTGCCTTTAACGTTTGTGAATGGCTATCGAATAATCGCCGACTAGGACTGCGCCCATTGGGAGTCATTTCAGACCCTGATGTTTTGGAATTAGACCAGGAGACACCTTGGTTTCTCGGAAATTGGGAATCCGCAAGAGAAATAGCAGAGCAAAAGCAAGTCTTTTGGTCCGTACTCGTCGAGCCGCCTAAACAGGAGATTGATGTAACATCGGCATTAGAAAATCATCTAGGTATTATCCCCCATGTGTTCGTAGTGTCAGAACTCACAGGATTACCCGACCATTGGAATCGACATCAGATGGATGAAGGACTCGACGGATTCCTGGTTGAACAGCACTTGCTCTTACCAATTCCGCAGATGATAAAACGGGGCATGGACTTGTTGATTGCAACAATTGTCGCCTTGCTCCTAGCCCCCCTGTTCGTTGCCCTAGCAATTGCCATCAAGTTGACTTCCAAGGGTCCTGTCTTTTACGGGCATAAGCGGGTGGGAAAAAAGAACACTAGCTTTCACGCATGGAAGTTTCGCACTATGGTTGTCGGCGCAGACAAGATGATTGACGACTACTTAAACGAACATCCTGAATATCGTGAAGAATGGGAACGCGACCACAAATTAAAGCATGACCCCCGAGTAAATGCGCTCGGGAAATTTATGCGCAAGTGGAGTATCGACGAACTCCCTCAAGTATGGAATGTCCTTACTGGCGACATGAGTATTGTTGGTCCACGGCCCATAGTAATTGCTGAGATAGCTAAATACGGAGAGCACTACGAAACCTTGTCAACTGTACTACCTGGTATTACGGGGCTCTGGCAAGTTTGTGGTCGTAATGATACGACCTACGAAGAGCGCATCCAACTAGATGTGTATTACATCCACCACTGGTCTCCGTGGTTGGACCTGTACTTGCTGACAAAAACAGTGAAAACTGTCTTGTTCACCAAGGGTGCCTACTAGGTGGATATCAAGCCATTGGATTTCAAGGCTCGTGTTTGGGAAGGTTGATTTTCAAATTCGGTGAGCGAACTGGATTTTTGCCCTCCGTTATCCCAAATAATGTTATAGGACCACTGCCTAGTTCTGCAGTACGGATTTTCAGCGATCCAGTACCCCCCGTAACACGCCCAAGCTCGCGGCTATGATGATACAAGGCAACCGGCTCATCGCGAGTTGAAACAACCCTGACTACAAGAATTTTCATTCCTTTCTTGATGCTGCTTTTTTTAACTGATAGCTGCACGGCATCCATGCCATTCTTGACAATCACATTACCCACCCAGCGTCCTTGGGTTTCTATCAGTGAACCATCAATGGCTACTACACGCAACTCGTGCTGTCCGTCATCAAGAGTACTGGTATCTAAAGTAAATTNATCTCCCACCTTGCCTTGCTGCATTCGTTTCCCATCCACGTAAAACTCTAATGACTTAATGCCTTTCGTAGACTTAGTTTTCACAGCAGGTGTGATAGTGACTAAACCTTGAATGGTATCACCACGAGTTATTCCAGATACCGTTACTTCTGGAACTATTGCCCAAGGCTGACATAATGGCTCACCTACTAATATTTGTTGGTAGGGGCAGTTTACTGACTGGTAAAAAGATTCTGCCAAAGAACACCCATGAACGTAGTGTACATGCAGCCCTGCGTTAGGAAATTTTTGAGNAATCGCAAAAGGTTCGATAACTGTTCCATTTGCTCCAGCAGCACCGGCACGCAAAAACTCACTGACACACGTCTGTCCTGGTGGCTTTTTTGAATGCGTAAATTTACCTCCAGAACTTGTAAAATTATCACTAAAAGCGCCGGGTAGAAATCGAGTTCCAGAACTACGGACATTCAACTGTGCTCCACCGCAAGTAACGCCCATTACTTGGAGTTTGCGCTGGAGAAATTTCCCCTGCACCAATTCCGCTTTGACTCCTGCTAAACGAATTTCCCGAATCGCATTATCAAATCCATCGTGCCTCGTCCAGGATCGTACATCCTTGTTCTTTACAAAGTAAATGGTTCCCTTTGGTTGGGTCCCATCNACAACGGNTGACCGCTTCAGATAACTCACTATTTCATCCACGCTATTTCCTCGACCATTGGTAACCCCCAAAATGGCCGAGAGGTAGTAACTAATTCCATTGGAGATCTTTTTACCTCTAGGAGCCCATCGATATTTTGCACGGAATCCTTGAGAAATGGTCGCTACTGCAGTGGCTGGCTGCGCATAGAAATTGGCGTTTAAGTTTACAATTTCCTTACGTTTGTGTACGGAAAAACTTGCCAGATATGTGGCACCCGTTAAAGAAGCNATAGGCCGAGCCTGTTTAGGAAAATTCNCCTCAGGAAAATCCTCGGCTAAATCAATCCGCCAGGGAAAATTGCAAGAATAGACCAAATAGTCGATCTGATCCGACAATCCCCTGCGCTTAATCTCAACAAGTGCAGGGAATAATATATTTTCGCGAAACTTTTGACCCGTAGCAAAAGCATAGCTGCCACGATAGTCAATACAAAAGACATTGGACGGTGGTATATTACGTAGCTCTGTATAGTGGTTGGCAACAGTCAGAGAATCTCGAATGGCTGAGTTCACCAGCAAGAAAACATTCTCTGGCCCGCCACCACCAAAACAATTAACAGTCCAAAGAAAAAAAAACAGAAATAGACTTAAAGATGTACTTGCTTTGAGGCAAATAATTTCGCGAACTTGGCATGCTTTTGTCTTGTTTATAAAGTTGAACATCAACGTGATTGTATGCTAAAGAAGTCTTTCGGACAACTCNGCATACTTCAACAGTCATTGACAGACGAAGCACNCTGGGCTACTTGAGGAAATCCTAAATACTCTCCACAATTCGGCCTGCCGCTTTGCCATCCCCGTAAGGATTGNCCACATTTGCCATTGCCTCATAAGCCNTTGGATTGGTCAGCAACTCGCTTGCCTCAGCAACAATTTGGTCCGCATTGGCACCAACAAGTTTTACTGTCCCCGCCGCAACTCCTTCAGGCCTTTCCGTCGTATCCCGCATCACCAGCACAGGTTTTCCGAGGCTTGGAGCTTCTTCTTGAACCCCACCCGAATCCGTGAGAATCAACTGGTTGTCTGCAGCTAAGGCTGCAAACATTGCCCAATTCACTGTTACGGTCCGAACCAATTATGGCAATGTTGCCACTTATGGCTGCAGCCTGGCCTAGACGATCATCGAATGTTGCATCGGCACCATTGACTATTATTTCTGAACTCAGTGGTATCNCCCTTAATGAGGAAGCAATCAGCAAAGCAATACAAATTGCCATTGGCCAATAAAAACCATGGCGCCTAAAACAACCGAATTGTCGAAATTTTAAATGACTGCCTTTGAGCATTCTTCTTATCCCAAAACCTTATTGTCCTGATCCCCTGTGAATCGGGGATGTTTCAATACCCACAAAAAAAACTGCCACGGATCAAGCACCATTGGCAGCCTACTGGCTGCAAGAGTACTCTGATTCGGGGCGGTTCTATTAGTTCTAAANTCTTTAAAGATATATCTGGCAAACGTGCCTCTATTGCAACATCAAATGTCCCTTTGGGGAATGATTAAACAGCATTCTTAGGAATTCGGTAGATGTTGGGTAGGGCCTGAAAACGTCCAAAATACGAGGGTCAGCGTGCTCCACACTCAGGGGGGCATCGATGCCCCCAGAACTGGGCCTGATACATGTAGAACAGGCCCACAACACCGCGCGGCTCAGGTCCCCTGTAGGCCCTCTCCCTGGGGGCCTA
>PATG01000015.1 GCA_002713555.1 Planctomycetaceae bacterium | reverse complement strand
GCCAATCGATGTTTTAAAAACTATCAACACGACACAATATCGCGTGATGCGCTCCCTATTATTCCCACATTGTCGCCTTGATTGGCCCACCATGCTTCGTCGTGCAGAGCAGCTTAGCCAACATCTTCATACGTTGGCAAAAACTCGAAAACCATCTGTTTTTACAGGAGAAAACTCCTGGTATGGCTGGGATCCCATCCATCCCCGTCGCAAATACCTGGGCGATCTCTGGCGTGGCTTACTGCAACCCGTATTGGACCAGCAAGTCATAACGGATCCAAATCTGAAAGGGATCCTTTGGGGATCTTATGTTCGTGGATTAAGGCCCGAACAATGGTCATTCTTATCATTTTCGAGACGTGCCTCACAACCACAAGGCAAGTTACACGACGGTTCAAGAATTTTTCTGTACTGAATAGATATTTTTTTGTTTTCAGGACTTCCTGATGACAAAAAATCGAACTTACCACACCTCTGAAAGGAATTTTTTTTTCGAACTAAGCAATTTTTTCTCAAAAATGTGTTGCACAATTTCGATGAATTCGTACAAATACGACGAATGGTTTATGTCGATACGGGAACTTCACGTTCTTTTTTCACAGGCAAGCATTGGAATTAATGGTTTCGTGCATTCAAATTGAGGTGACTGAAACTTTGTGAAACGTCGTGCCGCCCTGGACGGGTGTCACGTTTTCTTAGGGGTGTCTTTGTTTTTTATTTGACTGATGTTGTATTGCATTAGTCGTCCGAGGCACCGCGAACCCTTTATGGAGGATTGACAGTGGCTAAGAAAAAGAGAGCTGCCAAGAAAAAGGTAGCTAAGCGCAAGACTAAGAAGAAGGCCGCCAAGAAGAAGACGAAGAAGAAGGCTGCCAAGAAGAAGACAGCCAAGCGCAAGACGAAGAAGAAGGCTGCCAAGAAGAAAAAGAAGGCCGCCAAGAAGAAGACGAAGAAGAAGGCTGCCAAGAAGAAGACAGCCAAGCGCAAGACAAAGAAGAAGGCTGCCAAGAAGAAGACAGCCAAGCGCAAGACGAAGAAGAAGGCTGCCAAGAAGAAAAAGAGGAGATAGTCACAAGCTTAGCTTGAGGCGGATTTCTTCCTCCAAATTAACGAAGGCCGTGACGCTTATGCGGAGCGGCCTTTTTCTATGCTCACGTTTCGAAGCACACAGGCGACCGGATCCGTGTGTGACGCGTCGAAGATTGCAAGTTGAAGTAGAACGCAGTCAGAAAGTCCCCAGTCTCAAGGCACGCCATTGCCATAACCTTACTTCCCTGCTCCATGTAAAAAGTCTTTTTAAACTCCGGTACTACAAGGTCAGCCCAAACGTTCAGCCCAAATGTATGGAGATGTATCGCTACAATACCGACAAACTGGGCATCGCAGGTTCGGACTTTTTTTGAATCGCAATATTGTGAACCAGGCTGTAACAGATTTTCTGGAAATGCGGAGCAGATTCTTGATCGACAAAGTTACCTGTCGTCTCCCCTGCATCGCCTCGCTTGCGAATTGCAATTTGAATTGGAATTTCACCTAAGAAAGGAACTGCGAGTTGTTCTGATTTCTCCCTGGCTCCTCCAGAGCCAAATATGTCGTATCGCAAACCATTATCCGGACATAGAAAATAGCTCATGTTTTCAACCATGCCTAAGATGGGAATATTAACTTTCCGAAACATGGCTATGGCCTTCACAGCATCCAGCAACGCCACATCCTGTGGTGTGCAAACCACCACAGCTCCTGTCAGGGGCAGCAACTGCGACAAAGTCAAAGCAATATCCCCGGTTCCAGGGGGCATGTCGATGATCAGGTAGTCCAGATCACCCCAGGCAGTGTCTCTCAGAAATTGCGTGATGGCACCATGCAGCATTGGTCCCCGCCATACAACGGCTTCACCTGGAGGGACAAGAAATCCCATACTCATCACCTTCAGACCCGCACTCTCCACGGGTTGCAACTGCTTTTCCACCGCAGTGGGCTTTTCATCAACACCCAGTAAATGGGGAATGCTAGGGCCATAAACATCGGCATCCATCAATCCGACTTTACATCCTGCTTGCTGCAGACCAATTGCAATAGACGATGCCACCGTGCTTTTCCCAACACCCCCTTTACCGGATCCAACCGCAATGACACTCTTGGCGGTCAGGCCGATCCCACCTATGGGCTCAGCAGGACGAATATGCTCTGTCAATTCGACAACCACTTCAGGACTACCAGGTAATTGTGTGCAAAGCTGTTGTTGTAGATTATTGCGTGTGTCTTCCCATAGCGGAGCGGAATAACTGGTTAGCCCAATTTTCACAAGTACGCGATTACCGTCTACTTGTACATTGTTGACCTGCTGAAGCTGCTTTATGCTACGCCCCGTTTCGGGGTCTGCAAAATTTTGCAAAACCTGATCAATGGCTGCAGAAAAATCAGAACTGGTAGACATGGTGAGCTTTTCCTCAGTAGCTGCGCCCACTGCAAGCACTGCGAAGATAAACAACAGCACTTGGCTATCAGGGGCTTCCGGGAACTGCCTGCTATGCAGGCCTCCGCTGGGTGGGTAATCCTTTAACTTATCGTGCTCCTGGCAATTGCCAAGGTGTCCGTGCAGAAGTACATCCACCTTAGGTGAAATAAGCCCGCCGTCATGCAACATCTCCTGGAATTCATCGACGCTGAGCCATTGCCTAGGAACCTGGCTAGCCCCCAAACCTGGCAAGCGGTAGCAGAGCTGCTTCCAAGGGTCTTAATTCCTGGCCAGGCACCAAAGGCTTGTGGCTGGACGGATCGCCCGTCTGAAGCACTACTTACCTGGAAAAATACCATTTTAGACACGCCCGTTAGAGACATTACGGCTACCGGAGCAGATCCAGAGGAAATATCCGAGCTAGGACCACCAACTTAGAATACATGCGCCTAGAATAAACTAGAGCTTGGCGCATAGAAAAACCCTCTGTGGGTGGGGCAGCGACCCACAGAGGGAAATACAGCGTAGGAAACCCACGCAGCTACGAGTTTAACCACACTGACTGGATTTGGCAAATACCTTTGCTAAAGGAACTGCAAAAAATCCAATTTTCTGTACGGAAATGGAAAAAAACACCCTCGGTAAAGCTTCTCTAAGGACTTAAAAAAGCATGTTTTCGACTTATGTCGATGGCATGAAACGACTTAACGCAATTCCCTTCTGCCATCCCGAATTTTTCCCATTCTTACCAGGCTGGGTCAAACCATCAGTGACAAACCGCACTTCCCAGGGAATCAAAAGATTCTTCCAATTTCCCTCTTTCTGGCAAGCAGGTCCCCTCTAACCGCACACCTGTCAGGAATCCCATCATTTACCCGGGGTTAGAAAACATCCAGCACAAAATGATGGCCTGCATGGTACTTACGACGTGTCGGGTAGTAATTGTGCCAGTGCCGATTATAAANCGGAATACGCATCTCTGGTGGATAGCGATGGTAAAGACTATCCGCGCTACGATAGTATTCGTTTCCCCAAAAATTTTGGGGATAGTACACATAGGGATAGTGGTAGAAACGATTCCAATCCTGGGTGTTGTAGGTTCCTCCCCAGGAACGTCCATATGCCTGTTGGGCCTGAACTGAATCGATCTGCGTTAAACAACAAACGAGCGCCACGGCGCAGCAAGCAGAAAGTGAGATCCTGCGGACCATTGAATTCCCCCCNTGGAGATGTCTTCAAGAAACGCCAAGCCCCAAATAGAAGCCCAACGGGTACGTTTCCAAACTATGTAATCGGATACACGCAAGTGGAGATTGAATGATTATTCGGCATAATCATAAAACTTAAACTGAACCATGCATTTCATGCACGGGAAGAGCCCCTTGACGTCCCACAGAGAGTTTTTCGATTGCTATCACCACTAGCAATTGCTTATTTTTCTAACAGCAACTCCAGATAGCTGCGGCGTTCTATGGTGCGAAGTCCAAGTTCTTCAGCCAACTCCGTGATGGCTTCTCGAGCACTCTCAAGTTCGGAAGAGTTCTCCGTAAGGGCCTCCAGTTCAACGAAATCGCCCAGGTGTTCAACACAATCAATGGCTATTTCGATTTCATACTTCCCACGGGTCAGGTGGTAAACTTGTCGTGTCTTTACGACTTCTCCAACCTGGCGAAACCCGAGGGCCTGCCAAAGCTCGTCACCCAATCTTGCACCTAGAGCACCTTTTTCAATCGACAACTCAATTTCTTGACGCGTTTTTGACTTCGCATCAATCTTTGGGCCCTTATAGGTAATGCAATTCCTATCATCCACTCTGCGAATGCGAAGAGCTTCGTCCGTCTTCGCAAAATCTCTATTTGGATGAGCGTAATAGGCATCCGATTGGGTGACCTTTGCCTGTGGCAGTATGCCCAAATCCTCGATCTGTCGAGCGATTTTGGTGTTACCCACCACACGATATTTTTGTTCGACTTCGTAACGCATTGAAATACTTTGCACCTGAAAGGAGAAGGCACTTTTCCGTCTGAGAATAAACGGGCAAGCATCTCGGGTAATTCACTCACAACCCAATCCCTCGATCGTGTCGCGTGATCAACATCAACGACACCCTTGCACCCGGGTCGGATCCTTATGCCTCCAGAGTGGGCAGCCTAATTTTGCAGATACTGAGATTCTGAAAAAACCTGCCCTTCTTGAACACTCTGGGCTACCCCCACCGCATCGAGTGCGTAGAGTGGACAGATCTCGATAGATACATCATGGTCCACCTTGGCTCCAGCCGCTTCCAACCAACTACGATGCTCCGCAAGCATCATTTGCTGGACATACTCGGCCGTGTCTTTAGGAGCACCTGGTGCGTTTTTAAGTGGAGCAAAACAATCCTGCTCAGCATACTCAACCACAATCGGCTGCCGTGCAACTGGCAGAAGATCAAATATAAACTTCTCATATTTCAATGCGTTGCTATCCTGTGGCTCAACTCTTGTGCCTGTTGTATCGATGTACGGCACTTTCTTTTTTGCCACATGGTAAGGTAGCGTATGTGTTAATTCCAACGCTTGCTCAAGCAATGTTAAATTAAAGATGTGTACGGCAATACTTCCCGCCCAAAATTTAAGGCCGCCTGAGGCACAACGCAACTCGGCAATCTCTTCGGGCAAATCACTGTATTCAATCACATGAAGAGCATCGTCAATCATTGCAAAGCAACCCAATTTTTCTTTGGGATCTTGTTTCGCAATGGCTATTGATGTTAGCTGTGAGTCAGCCATCAGGTGGTAACCAAGCAACTCAAGATCACAAATGGGCACCAGAGGATTGTCAACCTGCAAGTAAAACAGATGCTGGATGCCGCGATGATGGATATGCTGCATAACTTGGCTATCGCCCAATGCTGCCACTGTGCCGCCATGGCCATCNGGGCTCAAAAACAGCTTATGCTTCTCCGAAAGGAGAATTTTGCCCGTTTGCTGATCCACAGCAGGCATCGTGCCTTGCGAAAAAACGATCAGGTCATCATCCTCCAGACCAAAGTTTTCGTTCTCGTTCAAAAAATCGATCGTGTCTTGATAGGTTGCAGGGCTGGTCATTAAATAAAGTGGCACCTTCTTGTCATAACGCAACGCAAGTGCACGTACTTTTTCGATATGGATTTGCAANAACGAAGCGCCCGAAATAGGACCAATGGGATAAAGNCCTTTGGGCTTTTCGAAGCCAAGCCGACTCCCCTGCCCTCCCGCGGTGAGTATCACACCCACTTCACCGGCACGCATGGCTTGTTCAGCACGNCTTCTAGCANCTGCGGGTTTAATCCCTAAATCGCCACCTGAACCACTCCGCCGATCGGTGAGACGCACGGCTGGTGGTGGGCTCGCCTGGTGGGATAATGCTTCCCAATCTGGCTGATCTATATCCCCACGAAACAAGGATGTTATCTGCTCCAGGTCAATTCCATCGATCTGGTCCGCCAAATGCTTCTGCTCTGAAGGATCTAATTCGTCCCAGAATTGAATCAGGTGCTGCTGACCATACGGCTCTAACTTAGAAAGGCAATGCTCTCGGAGATTTGCTTCATTCATTAAAAAATCCACTGTTCAACCCACGCATATGCCAATAGACAGAGTACGGGGAATACTATGAAAATAACTGCGTAGGTAAAAATGGATGTCCAAACGTGTCGCGGCCAACGTGCCATAAGATACCTGCGAACTTTCGACTGGAGTAGGAATCTGCCATTATCGCAGTGTGTTCCATTCTGGCTAGTCCTGATATTTCGCCCGGTTCACAGGCAAAGCGATCAAAGCCATTTCCCTGCATGCAGCCCGTTTCTAACACGCTTAGAATCGCAAATTGAAGCGTTGGGTCGCCCGGGAAATCCGGTCGGCTAAAGACTTCGCGGCTGCCGGTACAGAAGTGAACGCACAGAATTGGCCTGGAGTAGCCTCATGTAGCTGGAGTGGCCAAGGTAGATAGACGGTTGAACAGCAAGCCGCGTACAGCATATACTGGGCGTCTGTACTTTTACTACCAAGAAGTCTGTCAGATTGAGCGTATATTTCTTCTCCAGAATCTTCCGGATCTGTTTCTAGTTCTGGCTAGTTTTCTAGTTCTGGCTAGGAGGTGGAGTTGCGCTTTGACACTGCAGGAGAAATTACGTGGCATCTGGAAAATACCTTTTCACCAGCGAAGCAGTTAGCATGGGCCATCCAGACAAGTTGGCCGATCAAATCTCAGATGGCATACTGGATGCATTATTTGCGGAAGACCCGCATAGTCGCGTCGCTTGCGAAACAATGGTCACGACAGGCGTTGTGGTTATTGCTGGTGAGATCTCGACCAAAGCATCCGTGGACATGCAAGAAATCGTACGCAATGTCGTGCGAGAGGTGGGATATACCGATTCAAGCATGGGCATCAGTGCAGACCACTGTGCGGTGATGGTTGCCATCGATGAGCAAAGCCCTGATATCGCAATGGGTGTCAATGAAGATTCCTCCGCTGGCAAAGACATTGGCGCTGGCGATCAGGGGCTAATGTTTGGGTATGCTTGTAACGATACCCCCGAACTCATGCCGCTTCCAATTGCTCTCTCTCACCGCATCCTGAATCGTCTGACAGAAGCACGACAAAAAGACGAAGTCGATTGGTTACGTCCCGACAGTAAAAGCCAGGTCAGCGTAGAATATGACGGCGTGCAACCCATACGTATCGATACTGTGGTGGTTTCCACCCAGCATGCGCCCCATGTTTCTAATCAAGAAATTCAGCAGTTCATCACTGAAAAAATTATCAAGCCTGAGCTGCCTGCTAATTTGGTAAGTGGCGATATAACCTACCATATCAATCCCACAGGTCGATTTGTTGTGGGTGGACCTCATGGCGATTGTGGCTTGACGGGTAGAAAGATTATTGTCGACACCTATGGTGGCTGGGGACGTCATGGCGGTGGTGCATTTAGCGGAAAAGACCCCACCAAGGTCGATCGCAGTGCGGCCTATATGGCCCGTTATGTGGCAAAAAATATCGTGGCTGCTGATCTGGCTGATCGCTGCGAAGTACAATTAGCCTATGCCATTGGTGTTTCTGAACCTGTCAGCATTTACATCGATACCGAAGGAACCGGAAAAGTACCCGACGCGCAAATCTGCCAGGCAGTTAAAGACCTCTTCCCACTGTCACCAGCAGGAATTATTGAACACTTGGAACTGCGCCGCCCGATTTACCGCTTGACTGCGTCGGGTGGTCACTTTGGCCGCACGGAACCAGAATTCACTTGGGAAAAAACCGACCTGGCAGAGAAACTAGCAGAAGCGGTCGGTACGAGCGCTGTAGCAAATTGATTCTTTGCATATCTTTGCTAGCAAAGCCTGCTAACAAAAGGTATCGGCATTTGAGGTAGGCCCGCGGTGCNTATGCGCGGTAAGATTGCCGCAGTTGCCGCTTCTTACCAGCATGCCACTTTTTGGCAACTACGAGTCATTGCAACTGCGTCATTACAACCGCGAGTGCAACCGCGCGTCATCACAACCACGAGTCCTTTCTACCACCGTGCAACCAGGTTCGCCAATGCCTTCGAATTACTTGCAGGGTATCACCTGGCAATTGCGAGCGCGACCATTAGTGGCGTTCGTGTTATTGAGCATCCTTGTGCTCCTGCTGAGTATCGGTGCACTGATCGTTTCACGACGTTTCGTAGGCGCACTGACTCATGAATTACCTCGTGACACCATGTTTCTTACAGCGCTGGGGGCCACAGCAGTTTTAGCTTGGTTACGTATCGCCTGGCGACGAAATTTCCCCTTGGGTTTTCCGCTGGACAACTCCGCTAAGTACTCCAATCCACCAGAGTCTTTGAACGACTCCTCACCTGGAAGTACAATTGGGATTTCTCACCTTGATCAAGCCATCGGTTGGGGGTCCTGTCTAGCCCTGGCCTTGCTAGCCTTAGGCTGTTGTTATCCAGCCAACCGGAACAGCGACTGGCTCATCTGGCTACCCTTGCTGGTAGCTGACCAACTCTGGCGACAAAATTTTTTTGATGCCGGAACACCAACAGCACAGCCATTCAAGTCCCCTGCAAAGCCCTCCGCTTCGGCACCTGCAAATCCAACGGGTTTAGCTGAAGTTGGCCCCAGCAGCGATGTATCCCACAACATTGTTCAACAACTTTTTCGTGTACTTGAAGATCAAGGCCAAGAAGNCGTCTATGGCACATTGCGGGCTGATTTTGACGCTGGCCAACGGACAGCCGTCATTCATGTCGGTTTTTGCCCCCCACTGGGTTATTTGCCCGAAATTGAGGCAGAATCGCTCCCTGACCAGCCAACGCGAATTAAAGTTGTCCAAGCGCTATCCCATGGAGTACGTCTGGATGTGCGACGTACAGCCCCCTTCGATCAGCAGTCCTGCGTTTGGATCGACATGGCTGCCAGGCCCATTTTGCCTACCAAGCAAAGGCAAATAAGTGCCTGATACTTGGTCGCCGCCCCTCACTCCATTTAGAGTCAAACGGGACTCACATTGTGATGCTTTGCTNGTCACAGTATAATCCGCGCGGATTAACAATGGGCAAACTAAGATGTCTGGATTGTGTCACACTAGTAATTTGCGTATTGGCCTAGGAGAAGACTTGCATCGTTTAACCGCGGGTGGGCCTTTGCGACTAGGTGGCATCGACATTCCACATAACCTCCATGCCATGGGACATAGTGATGCCGACGTGTTACTCCATGCAATTACGGATGCCTTGCTGGGCGCAGCAGGACTTCCAGATATCGGCCAGCTATTTCCAAATACGCAGGAAAAAAATCGCAATCGTGATTCAGCCGAAATGTTGCAACTGGCATACGGAAAGGTGAAACAAGCTGGCTACAGGTCTATCAATCTCGATTGTGTTGTGGCCGCAGAATCACCCCCATTGTCACCTCACAAAGAAGCCATCTGCAGCCGCCTGGCCGAAATACTTTCGCTCGACGTTGCACAAGTTAACGTGAAAGCAAAAACGGGAGAAGGGATTGGCCCCATTGGGCAACAACAAATCATACAAGCACACTGTGTGGCTCTACTGGAAAAAATCCCTGAGTCCTGAGTCTGATTAAAACCTTTTTGTATTTTCGAATCTTTTTTGCCCTGTATTCGAACTTCACAATCTGTCTACCCAACTGCAATACATAACTATGACAGCAACCTCAATTAAGACTGACGCAAATCAACTATCCGAAGCTCATCCAACTCTGCAAATATACAATACACTCAGCAAACAGAAGGAACCGTTCCGGACAGTCCTAAAAGACAAAGTCGGTATCTACCTCTGTGGACCAACCGTTTATGACAAAGCGCATATTGGCCACATGGTAGGGCCAGTTATTTTCGATTGCATGAAGCGCTATCTCGTTTATTGCGGATACGATGTCAATTGGGTTGTCAACATTACGGATGTCGACGACAAGCTTATCAACAAAGCACAGGATCGCAATCTTTCTATGCTGGAGGTCGCCGAAGAAAATATTGCGGACTACAACGAAAACCTCACGGCACTGGGTGTCGACCAGATCGACAGTTTCCCACGGGCTACCGAGTGCATGGATGAAATCATTGCATTCGTGGCGGCCCTCGTGGACCATGGGTATGCCTATGCTTCTGAGGGAGATGTTTATTTTGAAGTTGGCAAAGACAGCAATTATGGCAAGTTGAGTAATCGCCGAGTGGATGAAATGCAAGGCGAGGGCGGCGGTACGGCTGCTCGCAAGCGTGGATTGGCCGATTTTGCACTCTGGAAATCGGCAAAACCGGAAGAGCCCTCTTGGGATAGTCCGTGGGGCAAAGGTCGACCTGGTTGGCATATCGAATGCTCGGCCATGAGTAAAAAGATTCTCGGCGAAACATTTGACATACATGGCGGTGGACTGGACCTGGTTTTTCCACACCATGAAAATGAAATTGCCCAAAGTGAATGTTGTCATGATAAACCCATGGTCACATATTGGGCTCATAACGGGCTCCTCCGCGCATCGAGTGCTGCCGGAAAAGTAGGCGGTCGCAACCAGCGAGAAGATCCAACGGCGACTGACGAAGCCGGTGGAAAAATGAGCCGCAGCAAAGGCGCTGGCGGATTGGCCGAGCTGATTGCCCGACAGGGTGGAGAAAGAATTCGCTTCTTTCTTCTACGCACCCATTACCGCAGTACGGTTCTCTTCAATGAACCTGCCATAGAAGAAGCCGGCATTGGTCTCGATGGCTTTTACCGCCTCTTCAAGCGTTACACACGCATTACCGGAAAAGACTTCTACGCGCAACAGCATGTTCCAACCCGCCAGGCGGGCATGTTCGAGTCGGGTGAATGCCTCACGTTGCAAGCAGCTGCCGGCTGCCGCAACAAATTTTTGGCCGCCATGGATGACGATTTCAACACAGGCGGCGCCATCGGCGAACTGTTTGAATTGATGAAAATCATAAATAAATACTGTGATGAAAATAATTTGGACGAAGGCGGGCAACCTGCAAGCCCTCTTGCGACATTGGATCAACTCATGTCAACCTTAAAGGAACTCGCTGCAATCCTGGGAATCTTCTTGCAAGCTCCACAGCAATCGGGTGGTACCGATGATGAACTTCTTGATCCACTAATGCAACTTATCATCGACCTCCGAACCGAAGCACGGGCCAACAAAAACTTTGATACGGCCGATGCAATTCGATCTGGGTTGGATCCCCTGGGGATAGCCCTTGAAGACCGAGCAGGAGGGACCGAATGGAGCGGTGGTGGTGAAGACGGCTTGCAAGGCGTTATGCAACTGTTGATCGAACTTCGTCAAACGGCTCGCACAAACAAAGATTTTGCAACGTCCGATACGATTCGCGATCGCTTGACTGCTGTCGGTATCACACTCGAAGATCGTGCTGGCGGCACAGAATGGAGCAAAGGATAATTGCGGGAAGTTTTTTTACAAAGCCAATTCGAAAAATATTCCCCCAATCCATATTCCGTATTCTCATGAGAATTCTTGGCATCGACCCTGGGCTCAACACGACCGGTTATGGGGTATTAGAAATCGTTGATCGCCACACACGATTGGTCGAAGCAGGCATCGTGCGAGGCAAGTCGCGCGACTCACTCACCGCAAGAGTCTTGGAGATCCACACGGGCATCACAGAAGTCATCGAGGCACTCCAACCTGAAGTGGTAGCCCTCGAAAAACTCTATTCCCACTACGATCGACCTACAACGGCCATTTTAATGGGACACGCTCGTGGCGTCATCTGTTTGGCTGCAGCGCAATCTGGAATACCCGTGGAAGACTATGCGGCTACCCAAGTAAAAAAAACACTCACTGGCAACGGTCGTGCTCCCAAAAGCCAGATGCAATTAGCCATTCAACACGAACTAGGTTTAACGACTGTCCCCGAACCGGCTGACGTAGCGGATGCCTTGGCTATCGCATTTTGCCATTTCTGCACGAAACGTCAGCAGTACGTGCCTGGCACCATGTGGGAAGAATTAAAACCGGGAGCTGATCGCTAAAGTTTCGTTTGTCTACCAGGAGGATCTTGTCGGTATACGGCGATCCTTGTAAGCAAGCTGATTTTCTTTTTGAATGCTCCTTCGCCATCACTATCAACCGACTTCCAATCAACCTAATCCAACATTCGCATCGTATGATCACTAAGATTACAGGAGTCCCACTTTCTGTCACCGGAGATGCACTTACTTTAGCAGTAGGTGCGTTCGAGTATGAAGTACTCATCCCTGATTTCACACGCCGACATGTCCAGGAAAAAATTGGGCAAGAGATCAGTTTGCATACTATTGAGTATTTAGAAGGTAATCCCATGCAGGGACGAATGACACCTCGTTTGATTGGATTCTTGAGCGCAATCGAACGTGAGTTTTTCGAGCTTTTTTGCCAGGTGGACGGGGTGGGGGTTAAAAAGGCGCTACGAGCGATGGTGCGTCCCGTCCAGGAAGTTGCCCAATGGATAGAAAACCAGGATGCAAAAGGTCTCAGCGGTTTGCCAGGCATCGGCCCGGCCACTTCCGAACGAATTGTAGCCAAATTGCGTCGCAAGGTGCCGAAATTTGCCCTGCTGGTCGCCCGTGATGCTCCAGCACTTGCTGAGGATCAGATTGATGCCGTAAGTGAAGCTTTTGAAGTGCTACGTGCCCTGGGACACAGCGAATCCGACGCGCGCAGACTGCTTGACGAAGCAATCTCTCGTAAAAAGAAATACTCCGACGTTGAATCGCTTCTGCGGGCAGTCTATGACCAGCGGCAAAGTTAGTCGATCTCGCGAGAAGGCTAAGGGATCACTCAAAAATAACTTCCCCATTTCGGATGCAATACGCCGGCAGGTTTGAAAAACGACTTTCTGCGGCTTGTTGGGACAGGAGGTAACAGAGACAACAGAGAAATATCCTCTGTTTCCCTCCTGTCCCAACAAAGGGCAAGGTAAAAGTCAGTCAACCCAACGCGTGCTGCATCAATTGCAACGACTCTCGCGTTTTCTACTCGTTGTTTATGCCTTCCTTTGCATTGGGATGATGGCATTGGAAGGATATCTAGTCTATCCAATTCCTAATTCCACACCTACATCTTCCTCAAACCCAACTATCGAAGACATTCATATAGTGACCGAGGACGGCATAAAACTCCACGGCCTTTACTTTTCGCATCCGAATCCCCAGTACCGCATCCTCTATTGTCATGGCAACGGCGAAGATGTTTCACATAACAGGAACTTTGTGGCAAAATTGCGGGATTCTCTGCAAGCCTCCATCTTACTTTTCGATTACCGCGGCTATGGAAAAAGTGAGGGGGCTCCCTTCGAGGCCGGTCTGATTCAAGATGGGCTAGCAGCACAAACATGGCTGGCAAAAAGAACAAATTGTCTCCCCCATGACATCGTGCTCTGGGGACGTTCTCTTGGTGGGGGCATTGCTGTCGCGATAGCCCAGCAGCAGGGAGCACGCGCACTCATTCTACAAAATACTTTTCACGACATGACCGAAGTTGCTGCTAGCAAATTCCCCTGGCTACCCGTGCGCTGGATCATGCGAAATCGCTTTCCCTCAATCGAGCGCATCCAACAGTACCAGGGCCCCTTACTTCAGTGTCATGGAACGGCCGATCAGGTAATCCCATACCCTATGGGGCAGAAGCTCTTCAAGGCAGCACCCAGTCAGAAAAAAATGTTCCTGAAGATTGTCCATGGGGGCCACAACGACCCTGCTCCGGCAGCTTTCTTGGAGGCACTCCCTGAATTCTTGAAAACCCTTCCAGAAAGGTCTGGCGATCACTAGTATTCGTAATGAGGCGATCGAAGTCACACACTCACCATCGACTCCGGCATCTCGCGTAAAAACAAGTAAACCATCACCGCTTGAGCCAAGGCTCCAGTCATTAGCACATCGCAGGCTAGCGAAAAACTTTGAGTCGCCGAAAGGTAGACAAAGGTTGTTGCCAGGAGCAGTGACACGCCAAATAAAAAAGTCTCTGAAAGGCTAATCACTTCGCCCTTAGCTGAACGCAAACTGCGCAGCTCTGCAAAGAACTGATAAATAACCAACGCAAAAATCACAATACTGAGTAAGCTGTATTCGCCAAAAGCGGGTAAATCGATGCACGCATCGTACATCCCATGAGCAATAACCGCTATTACAAACACTGCCAAGGCATGAATGCCCCAATCACGCGGATAACGAAACCCCCGATAGACGGCCAATCCAATCAAACCGGTGAGTGTCATGTGCAATGGATTTGCCATCAGAAATCTCCCTAATGTCGAAGACCCTGCCGTTTGGTAGAAGTAACCGACATTCTCTGCAAATGCAAATCCCAGTCCCACCCCGGCTGAGACCAGCATTGCAACCAATTCATTGCGTTCACGCAGTAACCAAGGCATCAGAGGCAAAAGACAGGTTAGTTTGGCCAACTCCTCGCGCAAGCCGACACTGAATACATAATATCGAATACCCTGTATAAGCTCACGACTTGGCCTTAGATTCCAAACCTGCTCTTGCCAAAAATTCATGAAATGAGTCGGCCAGATACTTAACACCCCGAGCGGCAATGCGAGCAAAAGATACCCCAAACGACGCTTCGAGTGACTGCGTACTTCAATGGCCTGCACTAAGAATGCAAACCAACAACACCCGCCCAACACCGCGAGCCCTGTAGGACCCAACTGACTAAATCGGCCATAAGCAACACGCGGAAGGGCCCACCAAAGCTGACGCCATTGATACTGCTCGGAAAGTGACTTGAGATTCTCCCAAGCAGCTTGACTCGCAATCGGTTGCTGGTGATACGACGCACCTGTTAGCCAAACTTTTTCTGCAACATACCCCAGCACAACCCCCACAGCAAGCATTCCAAGTACCATGCGCCATAAGAATGCCGGCTGGCGCGTTTTTAACCGGAGTGTGCTACGCCAGTTCATATCTGCCTAGTCTCCCTATCGATTGAGCTATTCGCAGACAGTGTAACGGACTCGAGTGCGAGAAAAGCAGTCCAATATTCATGGTTTTCCAGATTTGGGCCGATCTGGTATAGTAGCCCCAACTGGAGTACAGGTGTTCAGGATGCCAACAGGGCCATCCCGCAACCGGTCGCTCTGCAATCGTTGAAACACAGGTTCCCTCCTTCCAAAATCCGTAAGCTTTAGAAGCGTCCATGTCACGAGAGCCAATTCTTTCTGCAGAGGATGCCGCACCAGCGAACAACCCATCGCCTGGAAATCCTTCCTCCGAACTTGCTGCTGTCAATTTGCTCACCCGCGAAGAAGAAACCATGCTTCGCCCGCGCAAGCTGGAAGAAATGGTCGGCCAGCGCAAAGTCTACGAACGCTTGATGATCGCCGTAGAAGCGGCATCGATTCGCAAAGAACCTTTGGGGCACATCCTGCTCGATGGGCCACCCGGATTAGGGAAAACGACCTTTGCAATGTGCATTCCCAAGGCTTTGGGAGTACCACTGCAGATCGCCAGCGGGGCAGCACTGGCTGCCCCCAAGGATCTACTGCCTTATCTCTCCAATGCCGAAGGCGGATCCGTTTTGTTCATCGATGAAATCCATCGCTTGCCGAAAGCAGTCGAAGAATTCATGTATCCAGCGATGGAAGATTTTCGCATTGACATCACTCTTGGCGAAGGCATGAGCGCAAGAACCGTAAACATGTCTCTCAAACCCTTTACTATTATTGGTGCCACGACACGCACTGGTTTACTATCGGCTCCCTTACGTGACCGTTTTCAGGTTCGCGAACACTTAGAGTTTTATAATCTGGAAGAACTGACACAGATTGTGCAGATTAATGCAGGCAAACTACGAGTCGAGATCGAAGATGCTGCAGCACAAAAAATAGCTTACTGCAGTCGTGGCACTCCACGTGTAACCAACAATCGACTTCGATGGGTACGTGACTTTGCCACAACCAAGTCGGACGGACGAATTACACTTGCAGTCGCAGAAGCAGCCTTACAAATGCTCAGCATCGATCCTCTGGGGTTGGATGGTCAGGATCGAAAGTATCTGGAAACCATCCTCCGCGTATTTCACGGAGGTCCTGTTGGTGTCGAGGCCATCGCACATACCTTGAATACGGCAACGGATACTCTCACCGACGAAGTTGAACCTTTTCTGCTTCGTTCAGAACTTGTCGTACGTACTCCACGCGGTCGCAAACTCACCGCGACAGGATACGAACATTTGGGCGCGACTCCTCCGGACGATTTGCCCCGCTCACTCCAAGACGATCCCTCGCTGCCATCCCTATTTGATTAAGGCGTTTTTCGTTTGATCCTGCGATTGACTCGTCGATTGCTGCGAGGCAAGTTCAGAGGCCCTTCCCCCCCCACCATCAAAAAAGGTACGGATTTCCAGAGTTTTTTTGTCCTGGGGGGCTTGGTACCAGGCTAGTTTCGCCCTATGCTGTGGGATTCTCCTACACCCGCTGTCCTGATACGTGCGAGTCTGTGCTATGGCCGTTCCTAAACGCAAACATTCTAACTCACGCACCGGAAAGCGTCGGTCGCACGACCGGCTAACCGCCAAACAACTACAGACCTGTCCGAAATGTGGCGCGGCAACACCTACCCATGTCGCTTGCCCCAATTGTGGATACTACATGGGCCGTACGGTTATTGAATCTGAGGTGTGATCCGCAGATCGAATTCGCTGGGTCGTTGAGCCGTAGGTTGGCCAATGGCTGATCATGCCAAGCCGGACGTTTTTCAACGAACCCGATAGCATCGATTCCGGAAAGCCCGAACACTCCTGAGATTGGCTTCCCCTACTTAGGTTGCCTACTTCCATCTTCTATGACAAAAACAGCCTTTTTATTTCCCGGCCAAGGTGCTCAGTCGATTGGCATGGGAGTCGAACTAGCCGCCTCGCTGCCAGCAGCCCGAGTGCTGTTTGAACGTGCATCAGAAATCCTGGGCTACGATCTCCTGGCACTGTGCCAGAACGGGCCCGTTGAGCAACTCAATTCGACAGTTTTCAGCCAACCTGCATTATATGTTTGCAGTCTGGCTGCGCTGGAACAACTGAAACAAGATACTCCCGGTGCCGTCACCGAATGTGCACTAACGGCCGGGCTGAGTTTGGGTGAGTACACTGCACTCGCTTTTGCCGGTGCTATGGATTTCGAGACTGGGCTAAGACTTGTCAAGACACGAGGACAAGCGATGCAAGATGCCGCAGATGTGGTCCCCAGTGGCATGGTGAGTGTACTTGGAATGGAACGCGAACAAGTGGAGGCTCTCTGTGACGAGGCCCGTGCAGACGAAGTGTTGCAATTGGCAAACCTTCTCTGCCCAGGAAATATTGTCGTATCTGGGACTCAAGCAGCTTGCGAACGTGTGACACAACTGGCCGAAGCAGCAGGGGCCATGAAGGTGATCCAATTGGCCGTGGCTGGGGCCTTTCATACCCCCATCATGCAGCCTGCAGTGGATCGATTGACGCAAGCCTTGGAAGCAATTGATCTTCAAAAGCCGCGTATTCCCGTTCTTTCGAATGTCGATGCCCGGCCCCATGACGATCCGGTTGAAATCCGAAACCTACTCATCCGACAGGTTGTGCAGCCTGTACTCTGGAGCGACTCCATGCAGTGGATGATTGACGAATTTCACGTTGACAGTTGCTACGAAATTGGTCCTGGCCGTGTACTTCGTGGGTTGCTAAAACGAATCTCTCGCAAATTCCCCTGCCAAAACGTGGCAGCTTGATTTTACAGGTACGGATTCTTTATCAAGAAACATCACTACCCTTAGGTAACCCTCATGACAGGCACTTCCAATCGCCGTATTCAAGTTGATCTAACAGGCCAGGTGGCCGTTGTTACTGGTGCTTCACGTGGAATTGGCAAATCGATCGCGCTGGCACTCGGTGCTGCAGGAGCAAAGGTGGCCTGCATTGCACGGAATGAAGAAAAGCTGAAGGCCACCGCAGATGAAATAACGGCTGCTGGCGGGACAGCCTCCCTATTTGCTTGCGATGTGACCGATTCGACCTCATCACAAAGTGTTTTCGACGGAATACTGGAAAAGTGGGATCAGGTTGACATCGTCGTCAACAACGCTGGTATTACTCGAGATACACTGATACCACGCATGAGTGATGAAGAATGGGATGATGTCATTGCCACCAATCTGCGTTCGGTATTTTTGTTCACTCGAGCAGGCATTCAGGCGATGATGCGGAAGCGCTACGGTCGAATTATCAATATTTCCAGCGTGTCTGGCATTATGGGTAATCCAGGTCAGGCCAACTACTCGGCTTCCAAAGCAGGAATTATTGGTTTGACCCAGACTGTAGCTCGGGAAATTGCCGGGCGGAAGGTAACCGTGAACGCCATATGTCCCGGTTTTATTGCTACTGAAATGACCGATGCCATGGGCCCTGCCGTGCAGGATGAGGTGAAAAAACGGGTTCCAGCCAAGAGATTAGGCGAATCCCATGAAATTGCAGATGCCGTGCTCTATCTGGCTAGTGAGTCTGGCGCCTACATTACTGGACAAGTACTAACGGTAGATGGCGGCCTAACTGCCTGACCCCCTTGCTTGGCACAACTGCTTAAAAGGGGAAATTGCTCGAAGCAAGCCCTGTCTACCCAGACGATCTAGACAATCTAGCCTAGAAACGCTATACCTTGACCTCCCTTGTGGAATCGCTCTATTTTGAGCAGTTGTATAAGCTTCCCAGTTCCATCCAATTTTTAGGACTGACATTCCAGGTAAACTTGTCGTACAAAAGTCGACTAGTTTAAATCCGCATTTTTCCTGATTTGAAGGAGGACCATTGACGTGGCCTCAGTGCTTGAACGAGTTACAAATATTGTTTCAGAACAACTTGGTGTTGATACAGACAAAATCACATCCGAAACGTCTTTCGTGAATGATCTTGGTGCGGACTCTCTCGACACCGTCGAGTTAGTTATGGAGCTAGAAGAAGAGTTCGACGTAAACATCCCCGACGATGCGGCTGAAAAAATCCAAACCGTCGGCCAGGCTGTCGAATTCATCGACCAAAACGCAAACAACAGCTAATCCAAAGTAGTGATGAATCGACGCATTGTCGTAACAGGGATGGGTGCCGTCACGTCGCTTAGCCTTAAGGTTTCTGACCTATGGCAAAGAATCCTCGCAGGGGAAAGCGGCATTCATCCGCTGTGCGCGTTTGACACGAGCGACCACAAAGTCTCCTTTGGTGGAGATATCCTGAATTGGTCAACCGAAGGCTATCTTGATACTCGTGAATCCAAACGTGTCGATCGATTCACACAGTTTGCGTTAGTGGCAGGGGTCGATGCCGTACAGAATTCGGGAATTGATTTTTCCAAATACGACCCATTCCGTTGCGGAGTTATTATCGGGTCGGGTATTGGCGGCCTGAACGAAATGGAAAGTCAAGAACGTCGGCTCATCCAGAAAGGGCCTGACAAGGTTTCGGCTTTCACGATCCCTAAGCTCATGCTCAACGCCGCTAGTGGCCATCTTTCCATTCGCTATGGTTTGCGCGGCCCCAACTATGCTGTCGCTACCGCTTGTGCCAGTGCCACCAATGCCATGGGAGATGCCTATCGGGCAATCAAATACAACGACGCAGATATTGTGGTGACTGGTGGAGCAGAGGCAGCCATCACGCCCATCGGGATCAGCGGATTTGCCAACATGAAGGCACTTTCGCTACGAAACGACGACCCCACAGCCGCAAGTCGGCCCTTTGATGCAGACCGTGATGGATTTGTGCTTTCTGAAGGAGCTGGTGTGCTGGTCTTTGAAGAGCTCGAAACGGCGAAAGCCCGTGGTGCAAATATCTATGGCGAGATTCTCGGTTATGGAGCCAGCGCTGATGCCGGCCACATTACACAACCTAATGCCGAAGGCACGGGTGCGGCCCGCGCCATGAGCAGCGCACTGGCGGATGCCAACGCAAATCCTGATGATATTGATTACATTAACGCCCATGGGACAAGTACACCCCTTGGTGACAAAGCCGAAACGACTGCCGTCCGGCGCGTCTTTGAAGATCACGCCTACAAGTTGAATGTCTCCAGCACCAAGAGCCAGCTCGGACATTTGTTGGGAGCAAGTGGAGGCGTCGAATTAATCCTCAGCTTGCTAGCTATGCAGGATCAGGTTGCACCACCCACAATCAATCTCGAAACGCCTGATCCCGACTGCGACTTGAACTACACGCCCAATCAGCCCCAGCAACGGAANATACGCCGTGTGATGAGCAACAGCTTTGGTTTTGGTGGGCACAATGCCTCGCTGATTGCAGGCCTNCTGTAGGATTCGACTTCAATCAGAAGGCTATTCTCTCCTTTCTGCNGGTCTCTCCTTTCTGCAGGCTAGTCTCCTTTCTGCTAGCTGGTAGTGCTGCATGCAGGGCTGGCATCCACCCATCTTGTGGTCTGCAGAAACCGCTTCTATACTCCTCGCCGCTTAGAAAATGGCCTTTTACCAAGGAGTACACCGATGCCACTTCGCATCGCGACAGTCATTTGTTGCAGTTGTCTACTGNCCTTAAGAATTGAGGCACAAGTCGTGAANCCGGGGCCCGCCGGTTGGCGTCCNCCCGGAAGTAGTTCGAACACGGCCATGCCCCGAAAACTCACTCCAGATTNGCAAAACACAACAGCTGCTGCAGAAGTTTCGCATGATAGAACCTCCGGCNCCACCCCTCCAGGAACGCACGCACAAGTAACCAAAGGTTCAGGGACACTCCCTAATGAGCATGGCCAGGTCTGGCGTGAATACGATATCAGCGCGTACACCATGCGCGTGCAGAATACGGCTAAGCCCGAACAAGCTATTGTCGACTGGATTCTAAGAGANACGGGCTATGAAGCCTGGCACTCAACACCCTTTGGTTTGCTGAGTGCCAACAGCCATAAATTAATCGTATATCACACACCCCAGATGCAAGCCATTGTGGCCGGAATTACAGATCGATTTGTTAACAGCCAGGCCGAAAACCAGGGCTTTGGATTGCGGATCATTACGGTGCGAAATCCTAATTGGCGGGCCCGCGCATTACCTTTGATGAAAGCATTACCCGTCCAATCACCGGGGGTTCAGGGTTGGATGCTGGCCAAAGAAGATGCTGCACTACTTATGTCCGAACTTCGTCGTCGCACCGACTACCGTGAGCATAATCCACCTCATCAGATGGTCAAAAATGGTCAATCCCTCGTGGTTTCTTCGATGCGGCAACGNCCCTATACCAAAGGAATCATTCGTACCGGACAGACCTGGCCCGGTTATCAACCTGAAATGGGTCAACTCGAAGAGGGATTCAGCCTGGAATTCAGTCCCCTACTTTCGCAAGACACCCAAGCCGTTGATGCGGTTATCAAACTGCGACTCTCTCAAGTCGAAAAAATGAANTCTGTTAAGTTGGAAGTCCCCTCGAATATCGCCCCGAACCAGCAGGCAGAATGTCAAGTCCCACAGATGACCATGGTGCAAATCCACGAACGATTTCGATGGCCAACCAATCAAGTGCTTTTGCTTAGTACCGGAGTGGTGGCAACCCCAGGACCNAAAAAACCGAATCTGCTCAAGGATTCACTGGCACTANCTCTGGGCCAATCCGCTCCTCGGGCAGATGCTTTGCTGTTTGTCGAAAATAAGGGTCCTGTCTCTGCAACACCCGCAAGTGGCCAAAATTTGCCCATTACCGCCTCACGTAGCGACCAAACATACCACGGAAGGTATTGAGGCATTGCGCTCAAGGCTCTAGGCTGTAGGCTNCTGATTTACTCGACTTTCCCCCAGCCTTATAGCCCCCTCAATGACCTCTGCNGATTCTCAGCGCCGCCGTGTGGCAATCACGGGAATGGGCGTCATNTGTCCCTTGGGAAATTCTACCGATTCGCTCTGGGATGCGCTATCCACAGGACGAAGCGGAGTAGAGACTCTTTCGCAATTCCCCCCCCTGGCAGAGCACGTTGTTTTTGGTGGCGAAGCCAGAGAATTTAATAACTCGATCGATAATTTTGGCGATTTGAGCAAAGATCGNAAAAAAGCGATTCGCAAGGCACTCAAGGTCATGTGTCGCGAAACCATGATGGCCGTAGCTGCAGCCCAGCATGCTGTGTCAGACGCAGGTTATGGTGAGCAGCCAATGGCCCCTGAGCGTTCGGGAGTGGTCTTTGGAAGCGATTATATGCTCAGCCCACCCGATGACTTTATCGACGGAATGACGAAATGTGATGCCACCACAGGNCAGCTTGACTATCAACGCTGGGGANGTGATGGCCTACGAGAGATGAACCCCTTATGGATGCTCAAGTATCTGCCCAACATGCCAGGAAGCCATATTGCAATCTTTAACGATCTACGGGGGCCAAACAATTCGCTAACACTTCGTGAAATCTCGGGCCTCATGGCAATTCGCGAGGCCTCACAAACAATAGCACGTGGACACGCCGATCAAATGATTGCTGGGGCNACAGGGACACGGATCCACTCTTTTAAGACGATCCACGCAATGCAAAATGAGCAATTGGCCGATCCTCGTAGTGCACCCGCTGAGGCTTCACGACCTTTTGATGCCAATCGCACTGGAATGGTTATCGGTGAAGGGGCGGGTGCTGTCCTACTTGAAGAAATGACACAAGCACGCCAAAGGGGAGCTACCATTTATGGCGAAATTCTGGGCACTGGCAGCAGCACGGTTACCGATGCTAATTTACAAGGGCAACCCATCACCGCCATGACACAAGCGGCCAAATCGTCTCTCGCCGAAGCCCAAATTCCTATTGCACAACTTGGCCACATTAACGCCCATGGCCTGGGTACNACNCGATGCGATCTGGCCGAAGCCCANGTACTGCAAGAAGTCTTAGGGCAGCATAGCAAAACGATCCCTCTGATTGCCGTAAAGAGTTATTTCGGCAATTTGGGTGCTGGCGGTGGCATGGTCGAATTCGCCGCAAGTCTATTAGCCTTGCAACATGATCGCTTATTCCAGACGCTAAATTTCGAATCCCCCGATCCTGAGGCTGCTCCTCTGGCGGTCACAACCACGGGCGATCTTTCACCCGGCAATAGCTTTCTCAAACTGAATGTCACCCCTCAGGCTCAAGCGGCTGCCTTGGTAGTTTCACGTGTAGACGATTGATGAATGGCTCCGGTAACGTGTCGCGGTGTGCACCTGAATCTGAGTGCCAGGGGATCTGAGCTCCAGGGGTGGGGGCCGGCGTACGCATTGATGGCAGATCTGTCTTCCGGGCAACTGCTTCCTCAGGGAAGTCTCTCATCCTGTTACCCCAAACCTTCTATTTCATTCATTTCTGTGGCCGCAGCCTCATGACAAACGGATGAAAATAGGCAGGCTTAGCACTTCAAAGTGACCAGACCCTCCTTCGCAGCGGCTTGACACCTCAATTTCCTGACACTAAGGTGGCTAGACTGCGAACTGCTTTAAGTCTTTTTCGTAGAAGGAGTTTTGGCTTGCCAGGTACCTTGCCACCGCACAAAACAGGGGGCAATACGGAGGCGGTTTGCCTACGAGTTGCCAAGCGCTGGGTTTGACTAGAGCTGGGGACATAGAACCGCTGCCAAGACAATCCGGAAATTACAATACGACAATTTGAACAATTCGGTTGCCCCCCCGGTGGGCGAATACGCCGTGGAGAAAAACAATTATGAACGCCAACGAAGTACTGCGAATCGTCGATGCTATTCACCGGGATAAAAACATAGATCAGGAAATCGTATTCGAGGGAATTGAAGCAGCTCTCGTCTCTGCTGCTAAAAAACATTACGGCGAAGAAGCAGAAATCGTTGTACAGATTGATCGTAAAACGGGTGAAATCTCAGCCACCTGCGATGGCGAAGCCCTTGACTCCGAAGAAACTATCGGTCGTATCGGAGCCCAAACTGCCAAGCAGGTGATGATTCAAAAAATCCGCGAAGCGGAGCGCGACGCTCTCTACGATGAATACACAGATTTAGTCGGCGAGATGGTAAGCGGCATCGTACAAAGATATGAAGGCGGAGCTGCAACAGTTGCTCTAACAAATGTTGAAGCCATTCTACCTCGCAGCGAACAGATTCCCGGCGAATCCCATCATGTGAACGAGCGTGTGCGAGGAACGGTTTTTGAAGTCCGCAAATCGGGCAGCCGGGTGAAAGTCATTCTTAGTCGCGCTAGACCCCAATTAGTACAACGACTCTTTGAGCAGGAAATTCCCGAAATAATTGATGGCGTGATCGAAGTGCGTTCGATGTCACGCGAACCCGGCTATCGTTCGAAGGTTGCTGTTAGTAGTTCTGATCAACGAGTTGATTGCGTAGGTGCTTGTGTAGGTGTTCGAGGCAATCGCATCAAGAACATTGTGGACGAGTTGGGCGGCGAACGCATTGACATTGTACGCTGGGACGACAATCTGGAAGTGCTGATCCCCAATGCTTTGCAACCAGCCGAGGTCGAACAAGTGATCCTCTGCAAGATGTTGGGCAGGGCAATTGTTCTCGTACGTGAAGACCAATTGTCGCTTGCCATCGGACGACGCGGACAGAACGTACGACTTGCCAGCAAACTTTCTGGCTGGGATATCGAGATCATGACTCAGGAGGAGTTGGCAGAATCAATTGATCGTGCCGTGCAGGGATTTAGCTCCTTGGACGGGGTCGAAATGGATGTGGCCGAACGCCTGGTCGAAGAAGGATTCCTTAGTTACGACGACCTATCCGTTATTGAGCCAGATGCTTTGATGGAAATGGGAGGGCTCTCAGCCGAGCAAGTCGACTCGATAGTTGAGCAGGCCGAAGCGAAAGCTGAAGAAGCTGAAAAAGCTGCATCCGAAGCTCGCTTGCTCAAACGCGAGGCCGAACGGCAGGCCGTTCAAAAAGAAAAAGCGGATGCGGCAGCGGAAGCTTCAGCGGCAAAAGCAGATACGGATGAGGCCGAAATTGAAGCACAAGATGAGACGAAAGCATCTGCCGAAGAGGGTACTCCTGAAACTGAAAGTATTCCAGAAGCAGATGGTATCGCTGAATCCGATAACGTGGTTGCTGAAACAACCGCAGTCCATGAAGAGCAAGCTGAGAAACCAGCTGCAAGCAGTGAAACTGAATCGTAACGATTCGAGTCGCATTTATTGCGCGGTGATCAAAGGGTGCTCTAATAGAGTGTTCGAGTAGAGTGAGAGAGTCGAAGTATTGGTGTGTTTTTTGTAATCCTGACTGACGATACCGTATCGGAGCATGCTTTATTTATGGAACGCAACTAGTAAATTGCCTCAGGCGGGTTTTGATATTTAGTTCGCGTGACTTAAAAGGATGTTTTAATACTTCGCTAGCGGAGGACGTTAGTTATGGTTTCCTAGCGTGAATATAATCATCGCGAGCAGGCGGGCTTGTCCTTTCGATGGAATGAGGGGCATCACCAGGCTGTTCGTACGGAGAATTCAATTTGGCAGTTCGCATATACTCCTTGGCCAAGGAGCTAAAAGTAGACAGCAAAGAACTAGTCGATATCTGCGCAAAAGTGGGTATTCGAGGCAAGGGTTCTGCGCTTGCTAGTCTCGATGATGACGAAGTCGCCAAGCTGCGTGATCACTTCAGTAACCCTCAGGCGAAGGCAAGCACAACCACGGCAGCGCCGGCTGCAGCTACCCCTGAGCGACCTACCGGTCCCGTTAAAACTGGCAAGATGCCCGTAATCAATGCGTCGCGACCTGCCTCGCCATTAGCAGCGCTAAGAAAGACGCGACTAGCGTCTCAAGAAAAAGCCGAAGAATCTTCCAAGAGCGAAGCAAAGGAAGAAGCTGCAGACAAAACGGCAGATCCTGTTTCAACACCAGCAGATTCTGATGACAAATCCCGTTCGCCTGGTCCCTTGGCTGGAGTGATGCGGCGCGAAGAATATGTAAGTCCCGGTAATGTTACTGGCAAGATGCGCACGCTCGACGACAGGTCCTCAGCCAGTAAAAGCTCTAAGTCCAACGGCGGAGGAGCTACCCAGCGCTCACGGCCTGCCATCAAACTGGCTCCAATTCCCGCCGTGGATCAGCCACCTCCAGAACACAAAGCCAAGAGCAAGGATGCACCTGCACAAAAACCCGACATGAAGCTCCCAGCGGATGCACTGCGAGCTGGCAAAGGTGGCTCCAAACCCCTGACTGCCCACTTGCGAAAGCATGAACAGTCGCTAGAAAAATCCAAGCAGTCCACCGAGCCAATCCCCACGGATGAACCGCCGGGCAAAGGACGAGGCAAACGCAACAAGGGCAAATCGACGAACGACGGCAATGAAGATACCCCCATGTTGGGTGGTCGCGAACAGCGCCAGCTAAGCCGACAACGTCAAACGCCACGTCGGGCAGGCTCCAACTACTCGCGTACACGCCGGACATTTCGTCGCACCAAAAAATCGGGCATCAGCACAGCAGCACCGCGCAAAGAAAAGGTCGCACTGCAACTTCCCTGCACGGTTCGCGAACTTTCAGAAGCAGCAGGAGTTCCGGCCAGTCAGATCTTGCGGATCTTAATGGAAGAGGGCGTGATGACAACCATTACGGCCATGATGGATCCCGAGCTTACCGAACTCGTCGCAGCCGAATTGGGTGTTGATATCGAACTTAAAGAGGCTGTTAGCAAGGAGGACGAATTACTTTCAGCCATCTACGAACAGGAAGACAACGAGGCTGATCTGATCCCACGGCCACCTGTGATTACCTTTCTGGGACACGTCGATCACGGCAAAACATCACTCCTGGATAGCATTATCGGTATTGATGTAGTGAGTGGTGAGAGTGGTGGCATAACACAACACATCCGCGCCTACACGATCAACAAAGATGGACGTCAGATTTCGTTTGTCGATACACCGGGTCACGAAGCATTTACAGAAATGCGTGCTCGTGGTGCAAATGTAACCGACATAGCAGTTCTCGTCGTTGCAGCTGATGACGGAGTCATGCCCCAAACAGAAGAAGCAATTAGTCATGCACGTGCTGCAGAAGTTCCCATCGTGGTAGCGCTCAACAAGATTGACCTTCCGGGTGTCGATATCAACCGTGCCATGCAAGGTCTTTCGACCAATGAGCTCCTGCCTAGTGAATGGGGCGGTGATGTCGAAGTTATCCAGACCAGTGCAATTGGTGGTACTGGCATGGATGACTTGCTGGAGACACTGCTTACCGTTTCTGAACTCCACGAATACAAGGCCAACCCCCAACGTGCCGCTCTGGGAACCTGCTTGGAAGCACAACAGGAATCCGGCCGGGGTGTTGTGGCCAAAGTTATTGTCCAGAATGGCACATTGCGTGTGGGAGATGTGGTTGTTTGTGGTCAAGCTTTCGGCAAAGTCAAAGCGATGTATGACACACTGCACCCCAACCAACGTATTGAAGAGGCGGGCCCGAGCATTCCTGTAAACATCACGGGTTTTAATTCAGCACCTGGAGCCGGCGAGCATTTTTTCGTCCTCGACGATATTGCCGACGCACGTGCCATCGCCGAAAGTCGCGCCAAGGAAGAACGCTCGACAAACTTAGGCGGAGGTATTCAACACGTCACGCTCGAGAACTTATTTGATCGCCTTGAAGGTGACGGTGATGTCCAAACTCTCAACCTCATACTTCGTGCTGATGTGCGAGGATCTATCGAGGCCTTAGAAAAAGAACTCGAAAAACTCGATCATCCCGAAGTGAAAATCAAGCTCCTGCAGTCTTCAGTGGGTGGTATCACAGAAGCCGATGTTACACTTGCTGACGCCTCTGATGCGATTATTATTGGATTCAATGTTGTTGCTGACGAAAATGCTCGCATATTGGCTGATCGTAAAGGCATCCAAATTAAACGTTATCAAGTGATTTATAAAATCACTGAAGATTTGAAAGCCGCACTAGAGGGATTACTCAAACCGGAAGAGCGAGAGGTAGACTTGGGGCGAGCCCTGGTTCAACAGACGTTTAAAATCAGCCGCATTGGCGTAATCGCGGGTTGCCGAGTTCTGGCCGGCACTGTTGAAAGAAACGCACGAGCGCGTGTGATTCGTGATAGTACCATTATTGGCGACTATCCGATTGACACGTTGCGACGCGAAAAGGACGACACCAAGGAAGTCCGCGAAGGCATGGAGTGCGGCATTAAGCTTTCTGGTTTTAATGACGTCAAAGAAGGCGATTTGATGGAAGTCTATCGCATCGAAGAAATTGGCCGTAGTTTTGACGATTCAAACATATAACTGGCACCCAACGAATTGGAGCCTAGAAAAGGAAAGGCACCTGCCCTTTTTTGTTTAGCATTTGGTCCATCGATAGCCAGACATGACTTGTCAGCAGAATTATAGCTAGCTAGTAAGATATACAGATAAGATCACATGACTTCACGACGCGTCCTAAAAGCCGCCGAAGCGATCCGCGAAGTGGTCGGCATGGCGATCCTGGCCGATTTAAAAGACCCTCGTATAGAAGGTGTAACGGTCACGCATGTAGAGGTCACTCCAGATATGCGCGGTGCTAAGGTGCATGTATCGATCATGGGGGATGAAACAACACAGCGTCTATGCCTGCAAGGTTTACAAAGCTCCTCGGGCTATTTGCAACAGAAAGTATCCAAACGGATTGACACCCGTTATACCCCGCGCATTCGATTTGAGTTGGACATGGGTGTCAAAAACTCGATCGCGATAGCTAAAATGCTTGAGAGTGTCTTGCCGGACGACAAACCAGATACCGAGACACAGGATGATGATCATGATGACCCCGGCGAAATCGAATGATTATTTCAGGGGCAACATGAGGTGATTGGACTCACCGTTCCTTATTTACATAGTTTTTCATTGCATGGTTTTTCCCAAAGAGATTTCCGCCGATGGCAACAAATAATCGCGCTACGCTGATCAAAAAAGTTCTTAAGACCTTAAAATCCCACTACAAGCCTGTGGAAATCAATAAGGATCGTTCGCTTCTGGAACACCTGTTGTATGCCTGCTGCCTGGAAAACTCATCGCATCCAGCAGCGGATCAGGTTTTCGACCATCTGACGAAGGAGTATTTTGATTGGAACGAAGTGCGTGTCTCTTCGATACGCGAGCTGACTGCCGTGATGAAGCCGCTAAACGATCCTAAAGATTCAGCGGTAAGGCTGAAACGTGTTTTGCAGAGTGTGTTCGAAACACACTACACTTTTGACTTGGAGTCTCTGAAAAAACAAAACATAGGCCAGACGGTCAAGCAAGTCGACAAGTACAACGGCACAACACGGTTTACCGTGGCATTTGTGACTCAAAACGCATTGAGTGGACATTCGATCCCCATCAATGCGGGACTGCTAACAGCCATGCACGCAGTTGGCGTTATTTCTGATTCAGAGGCAGCCAAAGGATCTGTACCAGGTCTGGAACGTACGATTCCAAAGACTCAAGGAATCGAAATCGGTTCGGTTCTTCATCAATTGGGCGTAGAATTGCATCGCAATCCCTACGGAACTGTCATCCGTAAGCTGTTATTAGATATCAACCCATCCTGCAAAGACCGGTTGCCCAAACGCCCCAGTAAAAAAGCGGCAACACCGACGCCAAAGAAGAAAGCAACGAAATCTGCAGCTGCCAAGACGGCCGCAGCAAAAACCGTTGGGGCCAAGAAGAAAAAGGCGACTTCGTCCAGCAAGAAAACCACGAAGTCCGCTCCAACAAAAAAGAAGACTGCTAAGAAAAAGGCAACGAAAGCTCAGAGCAAAGCAGCTCCCAAAAAGAAGAAAAAAACTACAAAGAAGGCCGTTAAAAAAACGACGACCAAGAAAAAGGCAGCCAAAAAGAAGACGAAGACACCAACCAAACGCAAAAAGAAAACTTCGAATAGAAAACTGACGAAACGCAAACCTAAATAAGTCGTCAGTGTAATCGCTCCTCGCAAACATCAGAATAAACACATTGAAGAAAAATGGCTGGACATTCACACTGGGCAGGGATCAAGCACAAAAAAGCTCTCATTGACAATAAACGCGGTAAGGTCTGGAGCAAACTCTCGCGTGCGATCATCGTGGCTGCCAAGATGGGCGGTGGCGACCCGGATACAAATCTGCGCCTACGATATGCAATCAACGATGCTAAAGCCGTCAGCATGCCCAAAGACAACATCGAACGGGCTGTCAAAAAAGGCACTGGCGAACTGGATGGCGGCAATCTGGACGAGATCTTGTACGAAGGGTACGGCCCCGGAGGCGTTGCTGTACTGTGCGAAATCCTCACCGACAACCGTAATCGTACAGCACCTGAAATAAAGAAAATCTTCGAAATTGCAGGAGGCAAACTGGGAGCTACGGGCTGCGTGGCATGGATGTTTGAGCGCAAAGGAATTGTTGTCCTCGATGCAAAACAACACGACGAAGAAATACTTTTGGAACTCGCGATGGAAGCCGGTGCGGAAGACGTTAAAACAGTCGAAGACAAGTACGAAATTATCAGTGCCCCGGATAATTTCGCAGCAGTTCAAGATGCAATACAAGCAGCAAATATTGAAAGTGAAATGTGCGAACTATGCCGTGTCCCCAATGACACGGTTGATCTGGATGTAGAAACTGCAAAAAAAGTCCTGAAACTGATTGATCAACTCGATGATCATGACGACGTGCAAAAAGTAGCTGCTAATTTCAACATTCCAGCGGAAGCCATGAGCCAACTGGAATCTTAATCCTTTCCGTAGTGCTCAACTTTAGGCCAGTATTCCTGGAAGTCAAAGTCTGGGCTGTTGTCTTCATCATGGCATTGCATACACATCTTCACGACGACTGCTTCTTTGTAAACCTGGCCATCTTTGTTGCCCTCGTTCTCCAAAATCGTTAGACGCATCGCCGCACGCAATCTTTCGATCTCAGCATCATCCGCATCAACCTCTCCCGACTCCGCAGCCACATGCGATTGTCCGGGGCCATGACAGTTTTCGCAACCGTTGTCTGTCAGATGCGGCGTTTCGTTAAGGCTTAAAAATCCCGAAGCGTAGGGAAAATATTCTTGTGGTGCCCAACCCGTAACGTGGCAACTTAAGCACTCTGGATCAAACTGCCTGGGAGGATCAAGATCGACCAGCGTCTGAGTGGCATGCGAATGGGGTGTCTTTTCGAACTCTTCAGAAGCCATCGTATGGCAATCGGCGCAAACTGCCGAACCCACAAAACTATCT
>PATG01000014.1 GCA_002713555.1 Planctomycetaceae bacterium | reverse complement strand
AATAGCAACCACACAGACATTATTGTCAAGGGTAGTCTTGAGGCAGAACAACTTCTTGCTAATAATATGGAGTTAGTTGGTAGAATTTTGATAGTCCTAGGTGTCGTTAATATCCTAATCAGGTGGTACTTGGCCCATGCCGCTGACCTTGCTGAATCTGAAGAAGCCAAAATCTGAGTCAGTTTAGTCTACTCCTAAAATTATCTTGAATAGGTCAAGAGCTGCCTTGGTGTCGCCATCCATCCAAGCATCAATTGCAGCTTGAGATTCAGTGCTAATTGCGTCAATCAGCGAGAGTACTGTTTGTGAGTTCAAAACTCTCTCTCGGCGCCATCAACCTCATGAAGCATGACCCTCAGCACATACCATGGAGATTGGAATTACCCACGAGGGCGAGCGCACAATCCAACAATACGAAACACCAGTTTCGATTGCAACGGTTCTAGAAAAAATGGAAATCCCTCCTTCGACAGTTCTCACGGTTGTTGATGGGCAAATTGTTCCACATACATCTACCATTAATGGTGATATTGAGATTGAACTGATTATCGTATCTAGTGGCGGTTAATCCTTTTCAGAATCCTCGCGTCTGTTGAGAATTGCCAATCGTGTATTTTTTTGAAACTTGATTTCGGGGCGACCAAAAAATTCCGAATAAACTCCATTCAAAATGGCGATTTCATCTCCGGGTTTCACCGAGCGAGCACTAGGGGGGACAGCAAATGCATAAGCCACGATATCAATACTCCCTGTGGCGTCTTGAATGGTCAATCTCCACTTCGGTTTTCCGGAACCTGTGCGAAATTTCTGCCAAGTGGTATCTCTGATTGTCATGACTTTACCCACCACACTTCCTGCTGTGACCATGCCGACGATACTCTCCCCATCGGCATCAACTGAGTCAATGATTTCAATCTCTGATAAGTCATCCAATTCGACGCTGGGTGTCAGATTCCATTCGGTGGGTCTCCCTCCTCTGATTCGAACATGGGCGCCATTGGCAATCCGTCTTGTGATTCGCTTTGGTTTTGGGAAAAAGCAGTTCTTGACTTCGATACGATCCACGCCTTGTTGTAGATTGAATTTGATTTGTATATTGCCTTGGTCGTCGCTTTGTGGTGACAAGAGCCCAGTCACTTCGCCACAAATGTCAATTCTTGTGCGCAACTGATTTGAGGATGTTATCGGCCAATTCCTCCCTTCGTATTGCAAACTTTCCATGGCGGGTAAATCACTCCGATTGTCACCGTTTGGACAGATGCTTCGATGATTACAATCAATGCATCGGGCCAGAGGTTGCTCACTCTTGCCCACGTGGACTCCACCCGCTTCAAACAGTTGCATAGGTGCTGGATTGGCTGGGTAATCCATAGGGTTCTCACTTCGATTGACAAAGAGCTTCTCGTAAGTATCACGTAGTTCACTGTCTAATTCAAGCAACCGCGTTTCATCAGGTGCTTTGATTCGTTTCACTTGATTGGAACCTGCATACCAAATACACAAGTTTTGCACTGGCGATGAGCGACCATGTGTTTCCCACCACAACCAAGCATAGATTTCCAATTGTAAAACATATCCGGCCGACCGGTCATTGTCTCCCATCGCAGCCTTGAGGTCGACAATAGAGACTTGTCCATCCCAATCATAGACAAAATCGTATTCGCCCCAAAACCAATGTTCTGGGTGTATGGTTCCAAGACTGAATGTCCCAGCATCGGGGTCCACAAACCAGGGTCGGGCGATTTCCCATGCTTCCATCAAAGTGCAATTACCGGTGGTTACTGCTGGATGAGGTAAACTCCAATCATGAGGAAATCCATCGGGAGCAGGCCATTCTGGGCGAGCCCCCGATCTAAACTCAGAGAGTTTTTGCCCTCCGTTTGCATCCCAGCATCGCTGAACTTCTTCTAGGTGAAAATCAATGGTTGCATAGGCCATCTTTTGCATCAATAGATCATCCAAATCTTCTCCACTACCAATCGACATGGGGTTGTCTTCAAATTCTTCAACATGCATCAATTTGACCTGTGGGAGGTGAATGTCGCATCGGGCTCGGGCCCAGGTGCGAAGTGCATCGATTGTATCCAACCCGCTTTGAGTCTCAAGATTTGGTGCGTTATATCCTTCTGCGGAATTCCGAACAGGTCTTTGTTGTTCATCGAGCGGTGATCGAAGAATATCCCATGCGTCCCCTACTGATACCAGCAAAGGTCCTTCTCGAAACACTCGACTGACCGTATTTTCAACAATATGGCCTCGCATCATTGCGGGAACTTGTGGCCCACGAAGAAATTCAATCCGTTGATGAAACCAAGANCGTGGGCAGTTTCGATACTGAATCAAGCTGGTGGCTGACAGTCGNTTGAATTTGCTGACCAAGAGGTCCTCTTCCTCGACGATCTGTACTGGCACACGGTAAGGCTGTGCGTCAACGTCCTTGAACCATGCGGACGACGAAATCAGTTTTCTTTGGCCCGATTAGATCCTTCTACAGTCAGCCGGGAGTTTCGTGGNTCGATTCGCAATTGTGGTGTGCCTTCCCGCCAACCGATTTCCGCCGACATCAATTTGATTTGATCTCCGACCCGTAGTTTGTCGAATGTTTCGCTCCGCCCCATCCCAAAGGCAACCACCTCTGTTAGTCCAGTACCATCCCAAATATGTGCGGTTGACATCGACCAATCCTTCCCTTTCGCGTTGGTTCCACTATTCTGTCCTCGGCTGATGACCATTCCACAGATATTGGCTCTCGTCGGGATGAGGCCAATTCTTGAGATTTCCATGGCCTCGGCATCCTCAATTGGAATCACTTCACTGTCTTGATCTANGTAGAGGCGAATCATTCCACGCCATTGGCCCGGTGCAGCATTGATTACGACGACCTCACCTTCATGTTGATGTAATTCAGGAAACTGGTCGATGCCCATTTCTTCAATGACAGCAGTTTTGTCACCCGCGGTAATGGCCGCGCCGATTACAGGGTCGCCGTAATGATTNGCGATTGGCCCCCAATGGCCATGCAGAGTGCCCTTGACAGTCACTCGACTGGGTAAATCGCCAATGGCTCCNAAGGGTGCTTCGGGTTCGATAGAATCAATCTTAGGAATCAGTGAATGAAGGGGTTGTTCTTTCCCACCCCGGGGGTAATCACACGTCTCGATGCCGCAACAAATTGCACAACCGAGCACACCCTCCTCGGAAGGTTTCGTCCCATCAAGGTGTAAATCTTCAATACTTGCAGATGTCATTTCAGCATGAATTGATTTCAAACGCTGTGTTTCGGCAGTCAGATTTTCAATCAGTTTTGCCTGATGCACAAATCCATCGGCCAAATGCCAAGAATGTGCTGCATCGACATCTCCTTCTACAACACGGTTGGATGGTTTCAGTGGATGTTNTCGGGTTTCGTGCCACAACCATTGATAGAATCGAAGTTGATGCGCAACNCCGTCGTGATTNCGACCGTGTCCACGATTGGCCTTGATGTCAATAATCTGAACAGTTCCTCGCCATCGGTGAGCGACATCAAGTTCCCCTGCTGCCCATCCCTCGGGGTGAAACAATCGCTGTGCCTTGGTGATTCTCGGGTCTTTTGCCCAGGGGCGTGNGATTTCCCAAGCTTCCCACCAATTACAGTCTTCNCCCTTGGCTTGCCAACCATTTCCTGGTCCTTCCATCCAACAGGGTGCAGGTGTTCCAAACGGGTCCCCACCTTCTCTAAACGCCTCAAGGTGAGGCCCTCCATTCTGCTGCAAGCAAGCCTCAGCTTCGGCGATCTGCAGTTTGATGGCATTCTTGACCATGGCATTTAGTTTGTCTCGTTTAAGTTCGGAGACATCTCGCCCATCTGCTTTCCAAAGACAATTTTTCCACGCCTTATTCGCCTGCTCAAGGATTTGATCCACAATCGGACGCATCAGCGTCCGTAACCAATCACTGAGTGTTTCAAGTGAGTTAATCTCCATTCGTTCCCCAGCATGCCCAGGTGCCCATGTCGAATCGGCTTCTTGCCTACCTTCAGTTGGGTGTGGCCGTTCCATCCAAATCCCAGTCACCGCTTCTTCGACAATATGTCCGAGCAACATCTCAGGGTGGGTTGCGACCCGAATTCCAAGTCGACGGGTCAAAAACCAATCACGACGACATCGCTCCCAAGTCACCAACGATGAGGCGCTCAAACGCCTCCTACTCCTCGCATAGATTCCAGTGGGTTGTGGGATTACTGGCATTCAATCAACCCGCATAGAAATATTCGCCACTGGATTTTTGTTCGCGATCCTTGCGACTATCGATTTTGTTGATTCGTGGGCGATGACTATCATGGTCTCTTCGGAATGTAATCTGTACCTGTTCCAAGAATCGATTCATGCCTTTACGCANNGGGAGTGGTCCGATTGCTTTACCAGACACACCACCCTCACCCTCAAAAACAAGTAAGGAGTCACTGACAATATCAATGAAGTAGATGTCATGGTCGATGACCATTGCCGCTTTCTCATTGACCTCCATGGTTTTCCGAATGGCTTTCGCAGCTTCCATCCGAGCATTTGCATCAAGGTGGGCACTCGGTTCATCCAAGAGATAGAGATCGGCATCTTTGCCTAAACAGATGGCGATACTGACTGCCTGCAATTCACCACCGGATAGTCTGCGTACATCTTGCTCGACAAGTTTGTCAACTTGCANTGGCCGAATCACAGTCGTATGGAATTCACCCTGTCGCCATTTCATTCCGAGTTCACTATCGAGCCATAATTGAACACTTCCAGCAAACTCTGGTTTGACATGCTGAGGTTTGTATGAGACCTTGGCTTCCATTGTGCACCATCCCTCGTCCATTTCCAATTCGCCTGCAATCATCTTCACCATGGTCGTCTTTCCAGTTGCGTTTGGGCCAACAACGCCGACAACTTCGGAACTGTGTACCTTACCTTGTTCAGTCTTGAGGTTGAAAGTACCCTGTGTCTTGCCCATATCTCCCCATTCTAGGATCGGTTCGCCGATTTCTTCACCACGCATTCGACCCCGAAGGAATTGGATAGGTTTGTCTCGGATTCGGATATTTTCTTGCTCTAAGTATCCATCGAGATAGGCGTTAATCGCAGTTCTCGTTTTACGTGGTGGTGTGAAGATACCATAAGCAGCCCGTTCTCCATAGACCACATGAACCAAATCACAAATGACGTCTAATATCGCTAGGTCGTGCTCAATCACAATCACACGCTTCCCTGATTGTGACAATTCCTGAATGATTTTNACAACCCGCATACGTTCATGGATGTCAAGATATGAAGATGGTTCATCGAAGAAGTATACATCTGCATCTTTCAGCAAGGTCGCTGCAATCGCAACGCGCTGTAATTCACCACCTGAAAGCTCAGGCAATTTTCTAGAAAATAAGTGATCGATTCCCAANTCAAGACTAACCTGTTCGATGACCCCCCTTTGATCAATTCTTTCCAAAAGGGCACTNACCTCTCCATCGAAGGCTTTTGGGATTTTGTCGACATATTGGGGTTTTACGGCAATCCGCACACCATTCTCAGCCACATTGGTCATGAAGTCTCGTAATTCGCCCCTGGGGAATGCTTCGAGAACTTCTTCCCAAGGTTGTTCGCCGTTCAACCAGTCTCCAAGATTGGGTCTCAACGTACCCGACAGGAGATTGATGGCAGTGGATTTCCCCATTCCATTTGCTCCGAGAATTCCGACAACTTCCAGTTTCTTGGGTGCAGGTAACCGAAACAATCTGAAGCCATTTTCACCGTAACAGTGGGTTAGATCCGTATCCAACTCTTCGGGTAGATTGATGATTTTAACCGCATCACCTGGGCAATGTTTAGCACGAACTAAACAAGGCGGGCATGCGCTTTCCAAAATCTTGCATTTGTTGCCATTGACTTGAATACATTCGCCACCACAAGTGCCGGCATATTTTTGCAAGTACATGAAGGCTGGAGAATTTGGTTTACACCGATCTTCAATCAGGACTGCGATTCGCATCTCTCTCCCCTCCTATTTGCTCGCGCTTGCTGTCGTTCTTAATCGGTTGCGCTGCTCACCAAAGGTGAGCAGACGTTTTCTTCTACTCAGAAGGAGAAGAAGCGATGGCGCAAGTAAACACCTGCGGCCAATGTCAACTTCTCAGCCTTGCTCAACTTCACACGCTCTGTGAATACATCCCCGCCAGTTTTCACAATTCTGCGCAGAATGCTGCTGTAAAATGCCATCATTGCCGCTGGACTGTAGCGGCTTTGTTTTGGAATGAGAGGCAANAGTTTGAATCCCTTGTCACGGTAACTGGCCACTCGCTGGCTGTATTCTTCAACAAAGGGTTGCCAACCAGGGTGTTCNAGCAATTTCTTGCCTGACATGATGTCTTCCTCAGTAATTCCGTATCTCTCCAAGTCTTCCATTGGCAAATAGATTCGATCTCTAGCAGCATCTTCTTGTACATCGCGAAGGATGTTTGTAAGCTGCATTGCAATTCCCCATGCTTCGGCAAATTCTCGCTCAGCAGCAGTACATTCCAAGCCATAGATGCCAATGCAAACCAAGCCTACAGTCGAGGCGACACGGTAACAGTAGGAGTACAGTTCTTCAAAGGTCTCGTATCGGTTGGTGTACAAGTCATCCTCCATTCCACTGATGAGGTCGTCCATGTATTCCCTAGGGATATCGTACTTTGTGACGACATCTTTCAGTGCCAAGAAAATGGGGTCTGTACTGGAAACNCAGTTGTATGCAGTGGACAGTTTCTTTCGGAAGAAGAACAATTGTGCTAACTTATCCTCAAATTCTGTTCTCTCAATTACCGGCTTGGCAGCGGCCAGTTCCTCGAGTTTCCGGCGATAATCAATGGCCTCGGGGTCGTTGGCACCCTCAGCACCAGGGAATACGTCGACATAATCGCCATCGGCGATGTCGTCTGCACGACGGCAGAAAGCATAGTATGCGCAAATTGCCCGGCGCTGATCATTTGGTAAATACTTGAATGAATGGTAGAAATTGGCGGCCTCACGCTTGGTCAATTCTTCACAGTAATCGTATGCTGCCTGAAGCATCTGATTGGGAACATCCTCTTCTTCCCATACAGCGGCTTCAATGTTCTCGAAGGGGTTCACAAGCTCACCGCCTGTATTGACAACTCCCATGAAGTGTGCAGATTCAGCGGCCAACTCCAATGCGGTAATGCTGGCNGCGCGAACAGCTTCTCTGGTTACAACAACCGCGGCTCTCAGTTGCTCCAATCTAGAATTGACCGGTGTTCCTTCCTCACCCTTTCGTAGGGGTTCATCCTCAATGAGAATGAACTCATCTAGGAATTCTGAGGAGTGCTGGTTCACGGTCTCAGTCATACGCGTCAGTGTCAGGGTGGGCTCATTCCTTATTGAACCCACCCCTCAAAAGTCCAAGTGGTCCCCTTTGGGGACCTAAACTGGAAAAAGTTCCTGTTCATTCAGAATCAACGATTTCGATTGGAACGCATCAATCTACGTCCACCACCAGGCAAAATCAGAGATTGCTTTGTTTTTGAAATTAAATTCTTGATTTCCTTTCTCGAGACTTTGACACGATTTTCAGATTCCAATACATTTTGTGTCCTTAACATGGCCACGGTTTTTTGTCCGATTAACACCGGTAACATACAGGCGGCTCGGAGTCGGAATTGAATATACGGGAGCATCGAGATGTATTCGATTGCAGCATCCAAATGGGCGTCTGTTAAATCGAGATATTGATCATATAATGGTCGAAATTTCTCCATGTTTTTTGACTCGAGCAAATCATTGGGTGAAAGTCCAATTTCTTCGAGTGAGTCGGCCGGTATATAGCATCGNCCAAACCGCAAGTCTTCGGGAATATCTCGGAGGATATTTATCATCTGGAGTGCCTTTCCAAAACGCAACCCGTACGAGAACAATTGTTCNCGCTTCGTGCCGCTTGAGAAGGATTGGTTGAGGATATGATTGCATGTCATGTGCGTCCAAAAATCGCCGACACTACCCGCGACCCTGTACGCGTAGTCATCAAGTTCCTGATCGGATTGCAATGGCGAAACTGAACCGCTTTCATTTGCGGGACCGAATCTTTGCAGGTCCAATGTTTGTCCAGAGATGATAATACCTAGACATTCACGCATGTATTTCTTATCTTCATCACCAAACAAATCCAATGCAGAAATCGCCTTGCCTACATTTTGCATCAATCGTGCCTCTCCATCGTGTTCTTGCAAGGTAGCAATCTCGGTAAAGTCAGGCAACTCGCTTGTTACTCCTTGGGCAACTGAATCATATTGTGTCAGGGCATCGATNAATTCTCTCGCTGAACCGGTTTTGGTATCGGCAATGGTGTCGGCGACCCTGGCGAGTAAATAGAGCAGGCCCACTTGTCTACGAATATTCTTTGGCAACATCTCCAGCGTCACAAAAAACGAGCGAGAAGTATCCTTCAAAAGAGCATCAATTTCCGCATTGATGAGTTCTCCCATTTCTTCCCCTCGTGTGTTCTAATCGGCTTGTGTTCTTGACAGTGTGGGCATTCCGATTTAGACAACCTTTTCAAAAGAGGGCTTGACCCTCCCACCCGTAGGGGTGGGACCATGGACTGTAGCGTGTGCGGGGAAGAAATTCCTGACGACTCTCTTTTCTGCCCTGAGTGCGGTGCTAGACAAGACCCTTCCAACTCAGGTGCAATGGGTGCTCGGAACTTCGGCGTAGTCAGTTCACAGGCGGTTCAAGCAACCAACGATATGCAAGCATCGGATGCCTCNGGTGCTNCGGCTGCAGCCGCNCCCTCGGATTTCTTNAACCAAATTGCAGGACAAATGACNGGTGATGTAACAACTGGACAGCCTCCGCAAGATCCTTCTTCTCAGTCTTCCATCACAGATCAGGTCGTTGACAGGATTGTTGAAGCAGAAAAAGCTGACAAAGCTGATGCCCGAAATGAATGGTTGGCGATGAATCAGCAAACCGCCAGTGGTGTCTTGGCAGGTTTGGCTGGAGGAGAGGTCCCCAGCCACCTGGCTACTTCCAGTGGTTCTGCGAGATTCTTGGATGATGGAGATGATGTGGGACTTGAGAAGAAGCGCGCCAAATCCAATCAACCATCGACATCTCTCCTGCGAAGAATGGCAGAGGTTGCTACTCGACGCGTTGCTCGCAAGCGTGGGGTTGCGGTCGAATCTCCACAGGTCGCACTTACGGATGACGATACCATTCAGGTCAACGTGACTTACATTGATGATGGCCGTGTCTTAGATACACCGCCTGATTTGTCCAATGCCTTTGAGCATGCGATTGCAACTGAATTGGCATTGAAAGGCTTCGATATCGGGATTGAAATTACATTGTTCCGTTCAATGGATGGCGACATTGAACTTGTTTGGGGCGATTCTCCTGATGAAGCAGATGACGATGATTACGACGATGNCGAAGAGTTGTTCGCCTGTGATGACTGTGGTTACTATCCCATTCGAGAATCCGATTCTAGTTGCCCACAGTGTGGTGCTCAATTCATCGATGACGATGATGAGGATGAGTTTGAGGAGCCCGCACCTCGTCGTGGCGGTCCGCCAAGTGGTGGACCTGCAGGNCCTCCCAATCGTGGCCCCAGTGGCGGNCCGGGCGGCCCACCTCGCGGCCCCTCCCGGGCTCCAAGTGGTGGTCCTCCAAGCCGAGGTCCCAGTGGTGGGGCTCCAAGTCGAGGTCCCAGCGGNGGNCCTCCAAGTCGAGGCCCTAGTGGTGGNCCTCCAAGTCGAGGTCCTGGTGGCGGACCCCCAAGTCGAGGTCCTAGTGGNGGNCCTCCAAGCCGAGGNCCCAAAGGTGGACCTCCNAAGCGAAAGGGCCCTCCTCGGTGATTAGATCGATTCTATTCCGAACAGAATCCAAACTCCAAGACCAGCCAAGACGGTCGCCATAGTGATTTCAAATCCTCGTGCGCGTTCTTTCAGGATTGAAAGAATCGGTGTTTCTGAGATGATCAACGCGACCAATATGTACCAACCTCCATCGATCAATAGAGCGATACTTGCAATCAGTAAACGCTCAGTCCATGTGAAATCTGGTTCAATGAATTGGCTAAAAATAGCAATCAGAAACACCAAAATCTTGGGGTTGAGAAATGCGATTAGAAATCCTTCAGTGAAGCCGCGTTTGCTGGAATACTTGTGTTCGAATTNTTCGTCAGAACCCTTGAGCATCATTGCAGCTAGAAAGAGAAGAAACAGTCCTCCGGAAAGTTCCAAAAATATCGCTGCTTCACTCGCACTTGCCTTCAATTGAGAAATTCCTGCGATAGCAACAAAGGCATAGATTCCAAATCCAATCCCATGTCCTATTCCACACGACACNCCTCGAGTTTTTCCACCTTCCATGGTATTTCGGAGGAGTACGGCCAGCGATGGCCCGGGCGACATCGCACCTAAAACCAACACCAATAGAATAGGAGTAAGAGCAGTAAATTCGATTTTTTCACCTCTGCTTAATATTCAAAGTCATCATATCTTGCAGATTTTGTGACAACCTTTGGTATTGTAGTGGCAGTTGGCAAACCGGGGGGCGGTGACACTGTTGTTGATGCCACAGAGTGTTTCATCGATTGTCCTCGATGAACAGCATCTGCAATTACTTTGTATAACATCCCACTAAATCCTGCAATCAGTGTTAAATAACCCATAAATGCTAAGATTAGCGCCAAAAGAAAACTTGCTGCATACATATCATCAGGGCCACCATTATTGNTGGCATGAACATATCCACCTCCAGCAATGATACTTCCGACCAAAAAAAACAAACCACTACTGATGATGACGAAAACCGAGTAGAGGATTAGTGAAAATCCGTAATACAGTGCTTCTTGAAACCCTACTCTAGCCACGGTCGTAAACAATACAGGTAGAATATAGTGATTTGTAATCCAATTTAGCGAAGACCTGCGGTCTTGAGACTTTCCAGCAACACCGCACCAATTTCAGATGGGTCATTCGCACAGCGGATGCCCGCAGCTTCCATGGCAGCGACCTTTTCTGTAGCCGTTCCCTTCCCACCACTAATGATTGCTCCAGCGTGCCCCATACGTTTTCCAGGAGGTGCAGTCATTCCTGCGACAAAGCCGACCACGGGCTTGGTCATATTGTCTGCAACCCATGCTGCGGCTTCTTCCTCAGCGTTTCCACCGATTTCACCAATCATAACGACAGCCGCGGTTTGCTCATCATTTTCGAACGCTTCTAAGCAATCGATGAAGCCAGTTCCGTTGACGGGGTCTCCTCCAATTCCAACACATGTGCTTTGACCTTCATCAATACTCATGGCCTGTGCGACGGCTTCGTAAGTGAGGGTTCCTGACTTTGAGACAATTCCAATTCGTCCTTTTGCGTGAATGTGTCCGGGCATNATCCCAATCTTGGCACCACCGTTTTCTCCGGGTGTGATAATTCCGGGGCAGTTGGGTCCAATCAGTCGAACATCAGGGTACTTGGACACGTGCTCTGCGGCCTTCACCATATCCAAAGTTGGAATGCCTTCTGTAATACAGACAATGACACCATGGCCTCGGACTGATGCAAAGGCATCTGCGGCTTCGATGATTGCGGCACCTGCAAATCGTGGCGGGACATAGATGACACTTGCATCGGCATCTGTCGCATCAATCGCTTCAGACATTGTATCCCATACCGGTGCTTGTACTGAACCTAGATCGACGGTTTGCCCGCCTTTTCTTGGAGTGACTCCACCGACAATGTTTGTTCCATATTCGACCATCTTGGTAGCATGGAATGTGCCTTGGT
>PATG01000003.1 GCA_002713555.1 Planctomycetaceae bacterium | reverse complement strand
AATCCTATCGAGTTCGTGTAGAATTCGGTACAAGTAATCATCAGTTAACACCTCGTATCTACGGTTTGCACTCGGGTGCAATTCGAATTCTAAATCCGATGGATGGTACAAACGGATGGGGTATTCCAAACTCTTTGAATCACGATAACATTGACGGTAACATCACGAATCCAACCCTCAACACAGTCCGGATTTCCGGTTCACCTGCCTATGGAGATGCTCCAATTGAGGAAGTAAGCATCATAGCTGAATCTGCAGGAGCGTTATACCAACTATGGGACGGACAAGGTTCTCTGCTTGCGAGTGGTGTATTAGGCAATCAGAGCATAATACTACCATATGCCTCAGTCAATATTCGCCCCACGATTGATCTCCAACCGGGAGGTTGGGTTCGCCATGCTTCGTTCATTGGTGAACTAGGTACACCGATGAACAATGGTACGCTTGACGTAGGTGGAAACGGTGTTGTGGATTGGTCCTGGGATACAACACAAAATGGTGCATTCGGGTGGTTTGATGGCCATCATTTACAGCAAAATCCATCTTCAACACCATGGACATCTCCAGGGACAGTTCTAGATCAAGGAACGGTACTCTATGCTGGTGACGACATTACATGGACTTGGGCCAATGGCCGCGAAGATTCGCTTCAATCAGGAGAGTATCGCATTCTTGATTCACCATGGACTGGAATCCTGAATCAATCTGATCCAACAAATTTTTCTTTCTTTTGGATGGCTATTTCATGGCATTCAACTACCTCTATAACTGGGCTAGGTCCAGGCCTGAGAACGATACAATCTGATGCCATAAATGGCACAGGTCCCGCCTTAATTGATGCAGGAGCATTACAAATCCCAATTGTTTTGCAGGCAGATATCGGTGGTGTTTCTCTCTCCGGGTCAATTTCTCATGCGCAACGAATTGTCAACGTAATTGATTTAGTGCCCAGCGGTACGATGGTGCCTGAACAAAATATCACCATCATCAGTACACATACACACCTGTTCAATCGAAACCTTCTGAATACTGGTATACTTAGAATGCAAAGCGATACTGGAATTGACATTGAAGTTCATGTCGAGGACATCCCATCAGACCCAGTCGCCACTCAAGTATTCGGGACAGAAAAAATGGCACTGACCTCAGTTTCTGTGACGACAGCGGGTCCGATGGGGTTCCACATATACTGGAATTTCCGGACCCAGTGGGCATTTGATGATGCAGATTCAATTACAGTTCTCGCTGAAGTCATTGAGGCCGATGGTTTCACCTTGGGCCCGGCAAGTTCGATGATTGGTGGTTCCAATTATCAAGCAATGGAGAACGATTTGGAAGTAGTTTCATGGCAGGTTCGCGACGAACAATCTCGCTTATTGTCGAACGAGTGGGATGCTCGATATCCACTACATGCAAAATCTAGTTCGACGATATCGATTTCAGGGACCGTGCGATTTGAGGGTCTAGCGAATGCGCATCCAAGTCCAGATGCTTACACAGTCGCACTCGAATTGAATGGAGTCAATGTTACCTCACAATCCATTGGGACCAGCGGTGAATCAGGTTCATTTTCAGCGAGCATAGAACTTCCGAACGGTTCAGGTAATGTGACCATCTCTCCATGGATATTGCAAATAGGCCCATCGGGTACACCCATATTTGGTGCCTTAGATGCATCTGCAGGTGAATTATTTGTTGAGGTCAAAACAGATCCCAATCCACCAAGTTTGGGTCCATTGATGATATACACACCCAATGGTGGTCAGTTAGCGGATGGCAATATATTGTCTCCTGATCGAACTATACCGTTCTGGATTGAAGTACAAGATGAGGAATTACTCGACACCTTTGTTTCACTACGTTGTTGGTTTGAAAGTTATGACGATGCTGACCAAGATGGAATACCAGACGAAAGTGAGTATGGTGAAGATTCACAGTTTTTGGGTGGAGTTCCTCGAGGAACAATTCGTGTTGATTTCCCTGCTGTGGGATTATCCATGATGGATGAGAATGACCGGATTTCATGCTATGTCGAGGGTGGGGATTATGCTGGTCATGAATTTGCTGGCGGGGGTGGACCAGGATTTGACAACGATCTCGCAACCATGTTTGTTCAAACCCAAGAGCCTACACAGTTGTCTCTTCCCTCGATCTCACTTAATCGTCATGAAGAGATGTCTCTATTGATGGGAATTAAACACACGTTCTCGTTTACACTCCAAGATCCGAATGGGTTGGAATCTATTGATTTGATTGAATTAGATATCGCTGGGGATGGACAGGGTGTATTGCAGTATAATCCTCTAAATGGGACATTATTTTCAAGATCTAACGGGCCTGTTTTACCACTTTCAGTTGAGTCTGAGCCCCTCGGAGATGATGCCTATTTGGTTGAGATTTCATTCGCAATAAATTTTGGTGCACCCGAAGAATGGCTACAGGGACAGTGGGTTCCATCATTAAGAATTGAAGAAGATGGTGAGGCGGTGACAGGTGGTGGTTCAAACTTACACCATCTTGCATGGGCTTTGGACAATCGATTGATGTGGCGAGTGGATGCAATTGAGGATTTGACTCCACCATCGATGCCAATCTTCGAGAATAAGTTGAACCTACAACCTGGGGACTCGATGGCATTCACTGCTTCCATTGTACATCGAGAATTAAACCAAAAAATTTCAATTGAACTCCCTCCCTTATCGACGATTGAAATCAATGTACTTGATGGGGAAGTTCCCTATACTGTGTATACCTCTGCAAATGGAGGTGAATTTACCACAACCATAGATTTTGATGCCAATTATTGGCTTGGTCCAACCCATGCAGTTCAGTTTGGTTTGGCGAATCACTCAGGACTGAATACCAGTTTACCAGATATGGCTTTTGACGTGGCCATCGACAGTGTCCCCCCAAGAATTGAGTTCCAAACGACAAGTCTTGTCCAACTTCGTTCGGATTCACTTTCAAACCAACTGGTCTCTTTCACAGTGGAAGATGAAGGTGGGATGGGCGATCAAGGTCTCGTTCTTCATTGGGTATTCCGAAGAGATGGACTAGATATATCCGGGTCAAAATCATCTGTAGACATGGGTTTAGGTGTTCATTCTGACGATTTATGGGTGTACTCAAAGTACGTCAATATGACTCCCAGTGTTGCATTGTTTCCTGGAGATATGTTGCTGGTCTGGGTCGAGGGACAAGATCTTGCGGGCAATCAATTGCAGGGCCCAGGTACAGAATACTCTCCTCGAGTCCCCGCACTTGAAATAATGCATTTTACGCCAGATTTAGTTTCAATCTGGGTAGATAATGATGAACCTGAAGTCGGTGAAATAATTCAAATTGACGCTAGGATACACAACATCGGCAATCTGGCAGGCGAACTCAATATCAGTCTATGGGCTTGGGAGCCGCAGCCAAACTCTGAACCCTTGATAATCGAACTTGAAAGTCAAGATTTGGCTCTGGATGCAAGGCAATCGGTATTGTTGAGATTTGAATTTGAAGCTTGGAGAGAAGGTGACCTACAACTCTATTTCATCCTCAATGGTGATGCTGATTCAAGAATTCCAATCGATATCGCACCTATTCGTGAAGAAGGTGCTAGTTTGTCATGGTTTGAGCGCGTATTTGGCGATGGGCCACTGGTTGTCAGTATGCTGATTTTGGTATGTACAGCCCTCGGATTTGGTGCAGCAATGCTATGGCTTCGTGAAGACGATAGAGATGAATGGGAGGAAGATTTTGACGATGAGGAAGAAGAATGTCCAGCACCTCCTGAGCGATTTCCCGATGAAAGCCCGCCTCCAATTCCTCAAGATCTACTTGATGTTCAACAAGAGGAAGAATGAACAGTGGACATCGTCTCGGCTTTATCNCGCAGGGGTTCCCGAGTGGTCAAAGGGGGCGGACTCAAGATCCGCTGTCAAGCGCTTCGCAGGTTCGAATCCTGCCCCCTGCACCAATTGAAAAATTAAATTTCCAATTGGAAAATTATACCTGTTTTCTATTTGAGTTCCGATAGCGAGATTCAAACGCAGATTCCAACTCGCCAAGCCATGGCTGAGGATGATGAATTCATCCTCATAGAGGATGAAGAGAGTGAATTCTCCTCAGCAACTGCTTCTAACTTGGAGAGTAAGTCAAATTCGATAACTCCAACGGATAAAGCAGACTTTACAGAGCGGCTTGTAAAACTCAAGCAAGGTATCAATGTACAAATCGATGCAGTCAAAGATCGTCTCAAACCACGAATGGTTGATGTCGAAACTGAAGCCATCGTTGAAGCCGCTGACCTCTCGTTGGAAATTGATGGCTCTCACACCTTTGAATGGCCGATTAAGGGTATGGATTGTCCTGATTGCGCATCTAAGGCGAAACGTGCGACTCAACGAATTGCAGGGGTAGAGCGGGTCGGAGTTTCCGTAACCATGGGCACGATTTCAATAGACATTGATTTGGGAGAGGGGCATACATCAAAAGTCTCAGCAGTCATGACAAGTTTAGGCCATGAACCAGATGTTGCTTGGCAACGAATCATGGGCGTGACTGCTACCGGCCTAGCAGAAAAAAATGGTGTGAGTCGAAGAGAACTTAGACAAATGTTGATGCAAATTCCTGCTGTATTGGATGTACGATTTGAAGATGCATTTGTTGAACTCCAGGTTGTTCCATTGAGTAAAAAAATTCTCCTCGATGAATTAACAAACAGTCTAGACAAGGTTGTAGGAACCAAAGCTGTCCTTCGAGAAGTTCAGAACAGACGATTGGACAACGGTCAGTGGCGCCTCGTATCTACCATTCCTGCGATTTTCATTTTAATTTTGATTCTTTTGATGCCTGGCCAGTACCAAAACCAGAATCTTCTATTGGCATTGACAATGATTGGTGTTGGACTCTCCGGATGGCGTATGTTCCTCGACGCTTGGGGCGGTCTCAAGAATAAGGAATTGGGATTTCAATTGCTAACTTCATTGGCCGTGATTGGTGCCTTGCTTGGTCAACATTGGTCTGAGGCCCTCATGGTTTGTCTACTTGTTGCGATTGCTGCTCACATGGAGGAATCTGCATTACTGAAAGCACGAGAAGCGATGCAAGGGGGCCTCGATCGCTTACCTCGTCGCGCACGTAGATCCGGGAAACCGATGAAAATCACTGGAATTTCAATTATGGCACCCACTCAGAATTTGCTATCTACCGTTGAAACTGTTAACCACTCGTCAGATGAGGACTTAATCCCCATTGAACTTCTTGAGAATGGAGATAGTGTCGAAATTCGAAGTGGTGAAATTGTTCCTGTCGATGGCGTTGTTGTAGATGGTATTGGTTCACTGAACAGGGCACCACTGACTGGTGAGAGCATCCCGATTCGAGTTTCAGAGGGACATGAGGTTCATGCGGGTTTGGTTCTTGATCGAGGACCGATTGTGGTTCAGGCCACAGCAGTGGGTAGTGATACAAGATTGTCGGGATTGATAGATGAAGTCAGAACCTTCCGAGACCGTCCTCCGCGGGTTCAAGCCTCGATAGAAGTATTCTCTAAATGGTGGGTCCCCATTGTATTGGTAGGAGCGCCTCTCGTTGGCCTAATCACGAATGATATTCGTTTGACATTGCTATTTTGGGTAGTTGCTTGCCCCTGTGCGTTATTGCTTGCAGCCCCCGTTCCACATGCTGCTGCTCTTTCCTTGGCGTCCATGACTGGTGTTGTCGCACGTGGTGGCGACGCCCTAGAAGCTGCGGCTAGAATTGATCTTGCTTTGCTCGATAAAACGGGTACCTTGACGAGCGGTGAGCCGAGGTTAAGCGAAATTCGTTTGGCTAAATCTCAGAAAAAAGAGAATGTTCTCCGCCTTGCAGCAGGTCTTGAACAACGTTCGAACCATCCTTACGCCGCCGTAATCTTGCAGGAAGCAAGCGGCTTGGGTATTGCTGAAGTCACTGCTTTGCAGGATGGCGATGCGGGTGTTGAAGGAAAACATAGTGGCAAGAAAGTCATGTTTGGTCGCAAAGACTGGCTGATCAAGAATGACATTAAGATACCTGACGATTTGCTTGAAGGTATTGATTCAACCCTCGGGCTTTCAATTTTGGCGAAGGGTGGCAAGGCGATTGCAGCGTTTTCATTCATCCATGACGATCTAAGGCCCGGTGCCGCAGAGATGATCCATGATTTGCAATCCTTGGGCGTTGCAGTTGAGTTACTCTCAGGCGATAACCAAGAAGCTGTAGAAGCACTAGGAAAGGAAATTGGGATTCCAGCCGTACAGTGTCGAGGTGAAATCGATCCTGAGGGGAAGGCCATGTGGGTCGAACGCCGAAGCCAGGGGCGAAGGACATTGATGGCTGGAGATGGCTTCAATGATGCTGCTGCTCTCGCTGTAGCCGATATTGGTGTCGCAGTAGGTAGTGGGGAGCAAGTCAATTTAGATGCCGCCGATGTTCTAATTCCTGGTGAAGATCCTCGTGCGATTACTTCACTGATTCGGATTGCAAAGCGGACACACGCAGTAGTTCAATTCAATATTCTGATATCGATTTTAGTCACGGTGGTGTTGATGGGCGCCGTGATTACTGGAATGAATAGCCTCGCACTCGCTGTCCTCGTGCACGAAATGAGCGCATTCCTTGTCATTCTAAATGGTGCATTCATCGCCTCATCAGGGAACCGTCTCAATTTGTTGAAATCTGTATTGGGTTCCATTCTCAAAGATTATTCAGAGGCATTCAAATTGCTGTTTTCTAGAGAGTCATCATCAATTGTACATGATTGACTAGTCGCCGACTTGATATACGCGTATGAATCGACAAAACCACGGGGGGGAGCAAATGAGCAAGATTCGTGTCGATGGACGCACCATGGCATTGTCACATCCTACCCGCCTTGCCATCTATGAGGATCTTCTCAATGCAGAGGAGAAATCCACAGTTATGTTGCAGAAAAGTACTGGTGTCACCCGCTATCATCTATACCACCATTTGCAAACTCTCGTCAAGAATGGTTTGGTTGAGAATCACCGCGATGAAGGGCGGGCTCGTTGGTGGAGAGTCACAGAACGAGTCACGACAACCCCCACATCGCAATCGGAGCTTTCAGGCAATTTCCCCGATGAAGTACGTGCTTTGATTGAATCAGGCGCCGATGTACATTTCATTCCTATTCCAGCCGACCGTTCAGCTACACTAGCAAAGAGTGCCGTCTCTGCGATTGCTGAATCCTTTGGTGTGGATTTGGATATGGGTGTGACCTTCATGCCGAATGGGATTCTTGTCATCGGTCCACCCAAGCGAACGTGATGAGGTGATATCATGAGTGACGATATCGCCGAGATTGAGTCAAAAATTGCGCCACCGACAATTGATTGTCCAAGTTGCGAAAGTATCCTTCCCCATGAGTTAGGTGAAGTTGCGTGTAGCGTTTGTGCTGCAGTTGTAAGGATTGATCACAAGCCAACAAGAGATGCTTGGATGGATGAAAAAGTCAGTTGCCCCTCATGCTCAAAGATTCTGCGCGTTGGAGTCGATGAGCGCCCGTGTGCATTACGTTGCGCATCCTGCTCTACGGTATTCAAAGTAACACGTAAGGTTGTCAAAGTGGAAGTTGATTGCCCCTCATGTGAACGGCAATTGCGTATTCGGCCGAAGCCAGGAAAGCGACGTTTGGATTGCCCCGCATGTTCAGAATCCTTCTTTGTAACATTTTAGGCAAAAATTCAGGAAAGAATTCAAGCCACAACAACAATTCGTTCATCGTATGAAGACAACCTTCCGATTGATGGGTGTCGCTGATTGGATTACACTAGGCAATGGGCTTTTGGGCACATTTTCGATCGCTTGTTTGATTCATGCCTTCGATGGTTTCTCCAATGTTGATGCTAATTCAGAGAAATACATTTGGCTGGCAATGCTATTTATCGTTCTCTCAATTTTCGGCGATCTCATTGATGGCCCCATTGCTCGCAGTTACTCTAAGCGAAGATATCTTGGCAGTTACCTCGATTTGATGTCAGATTCAATTTCGTTCGGTGTTGCTCCAGCACTACTCGTGTTTGGATTGTTTAGCCAATGGGGTGAAAACACACCAGTATGGACAATTTCAGTGGGCGTTGTGTGCTGTTGGGTAATCATATGCACGTTATTGAGATTAGCTAGATTTCAACACGAATCTGATTCTGAGAATCGTTGGTTCCATGGTTTAGCAAGTCCAGGCAGTGCTGTATTAATTCTATCCATATCTGGGCTTATTTTGCTCCAACCCGAAGTAGTATCCTCTGATTTTGCAAATTTTATGGGAGGTGATGGTTCCAATTATCCATTCGCTTGGCTAATATTTCCAGGAATGATTATCCCTGGTACGTTGATGATTTCAGATCGACGTCTACCTAAATTCTCCAAGGGAACCGGTATGAATCTAAGTTTACTTTTGCTCCTCTCTATGTTCACTGCCACATTGATTCAATCTACAACTCAGAATTCCAGTAGTGGTGCCGTCATCTCCTTCAGTCTGTTCATGTTTTCACTAGCAGTGATTAGTTTGCATGTTTTGATGGGGCCAAAAATCTGCGATTCAATGTTTGAATCAAATAATTCAGAGTCATAGAAACCCTAAGTATTGGAGTTCAACATAAGGTCTGATAATCTGTGTATTGAGTTCGTTCAAACCTATGCCGGTTAAGTATCAGAAGAATTCGAACCGCCACTCGGGGATGGGACCCTTGAGTGTTAGCAGGGAGAACTTGGCAGAACTTAGAGCGCGGCATACAGCTGGTGGTAAATCAGGCTCAACGCAAATGCGCACGCCTTCCCTTGATGACGTTCAATCGATTGATAATCGACTTGATGATGAACGCAGAATGCGTTCTTCTCTCAAACGAGAACGCCGACTTAGATTGCAGGAACAAGCAGAACGTCTTGCCGGTGTCAAGAGTGCGTTAGCAAAAACAGTTGGAATGCAAGCCGAAAGTGCACTTGCAGACATTGAATCCGAATTACGCTCGGAAATGGAATCGGAGCTTGAACGTCTAGAACGGAATGTCCTTGAAAGAGAAGAAGCTTCACTTCGGGAAGAAATGAAACTTCGACTAGTACGTGAAGAGGAATCCATTCGCTCTAGACTTGAGTTGGAATCCACTCGCAGACTGGACTCTAGGAGAGATCAACTTCGATCACAATTGAATGATGAGATGGACTCTGAGTTTGCACGCCGTCGCGCATTCTTAGAAGAGCGCCTTGAAATTGAGGCAGGACAAGAACTCCAACGTCAAATTCACGAAATTGAAGAGAATCTCAAATCAGAAATGAGTGTTCGCCTTGATGAAGAAGAAAGTGCACAAGCTCGGCGAATTGAGGATGCACAACAAGCTCGTCTTGCTGAGCGTGAAATTCAACTTCGAGATGGAATCCGCCGTCGCTTGGAACAGCAATTGCGTCAGCGCTTGCGGGAACGTGAAGCAAGATTACGTGCTGAGTATGAGCGACGTGCGCACAGGCTAGAGGAAGAAATTGCTCAAGAGCTCGCCAATGAATTGGAAACCCGCCTCACACAAGAAACGGAGCGTTTGGAGGGACGAATGCAAGAAGATTTGGAGCTGGCAGTCGCCCGAAAGCGCGAAGAGTTGCAGACCTCGATTTTAAAGAATTTAGATTCAGAATATGGAGAGCGTCTCTCTTTGAGAAAGCAGCGCTTGAAGGATAGATTTGATGTCTCATTCTCTCACGCCATCGATGAAATTGATCGCGCACTACACATCGAACTCGAAGATACAGTTCGTAATCGAATCGATTCGGATTTTGAACAATACAAGGTTGATCGGGAAGCAGAAATCACACAACACCTTAGCCAATTCCGACATGATAGAGAACTTGATCTCCGGGAACAACTGGATTCACAATATGAAGAAAAGAAAGAATCTTGGGTATCTCAAATCGAATCCGAATTTGGAGCAAGGCAACAAGCTGCAGAGCGCCAAATTATGGCGGAAATTGATTCAAGAATCCGTAACCAGAGAATCGCCCATGAAACAAATCTCGATTTGATTAAGCAGGAAACAAGTTTAGATCTCGAAGTTGAGATGGAAGCAGAACTAGCTGCTTTCCGTGCGCAAAAGGAAAGAGAGGTAGCAGAGCAACTTGAACGCCAAGTTGCCAAGCGTGAAGAGATTATGCGCAACAAGGCACTCATTGAAGTTCGACGTAAGGAGAGCGAGATCCGAGCAGAAATCGAATCTCAACTTGCCATCAAGCGAGCCGAAATTCGTGACCGCCTGAACCAACTTGAAACCAGAGCTGAAGAATTCCGTGTGGCTGCTGAAGAGAAGCTTCGAATCGAACTTGAAAAGGGACTCATAACTGAAGAAGACCTTGAAGCAGAAGCCGAATTGAAGCAAGCCGAAGAGGCTGCTGAACTCGAAGGTAAAGATGGGCGCCTCGATCGTCGTCAGGCCTGGATGGATGCACTAGCTGGAGCCAAAGGCCAAATGCCNAGCACAGCGGCAGGTGNTACACCTTCGTTGGGACAACCATCGGGTGGATTAGGCGGTCTAGCCCGACCTGGAGGACTAGGTAGTCCGAAGCAAACAGATTCGGATGCCCCCAAGACACTAGCAGCACCAGTCCGATCTCCGATTCAGAGAACTGGAAGCCTTGGAGTTGCACCAAGTAGTACTCTTGGTAAGCCCACAACTCCAGCAACCAGCAGTGGTTTGGCCGCACTGAAACCAGTACGTCAGCCGATTCAATCACCAAAGCCGGTTGCTCCAGCACCTGAACCAATGTCAGAGGAAGAGTTTGATACAGAGCCCGAACCTATTGTAGAGGATCAACCATCTTTGACAAAGACCATTCTTAATGCAATTTCAGAAGAAGAATTAGAGCCCGTTATCGAAACTCCCTCTGAAGAAACACCTGATTTCGCAGATGTGATGAAGCCATCTCGAGGGCCCCCTGGNGGTGGTCGACTTGTACGAGATGGTTCGCCAGCGAAGCCGGNTAGTGGGCCACCCACCAAGGGTCCTCCNGTTCTAGAGAGTGAGTTACCTTCTGAAGAGGAAGAAGTTACCAAACTACCCACTTTNACTCCAATCCTTAAACCAATTCGAAAACCNATTGCAATTGAATCTGAGGCAGCAGAAACTGCCGTTCTCAAACCGGTTGGGAGGGCTGTTCTAAAGCCGATTTCTAAGCCCACACTGGATGAGGAAGAGTGAGTGAATCGCACCCCGTAGGGGTGCGTCGGTGGTAAAATCGCGGATGCGCTCGTTTGAAAGGTGAATACGCGCTCGTCAATCCATGCGCGGACGTACATTTTCTCTCATCTTCATTCTCCTCTGCTCATTATTACTCCCTGTAACTACAACACCTGCTTCAGCCTCACTCGAGGAATTGGGCAGTGCGGGTAAAGTCGTAGAGTTAGACCATGCTGCAGTCGGGTGGTGGGTACTGGATAATGGAAACATATTGGTGGCCACCCCTGATGGGTTTGTAACTTCATACCTAGATCAGGATAACGGGACATACGCTGAAGTTTGGTCTGTTGATACCAACACATCGGTCAATTGTGCTGACTACAATGATGATCAATCTCTACTCGCAATCGGTACTTCCGATGGTGTCGTTGTTGTTTCTGTTGACTACATGGATGAAATATATCGGTTCACTGTAAATGAAGCAGTTGATGGTGTTGCTTGGGATCGAGATGGCGATATATGGGTTACAAAGAGAGTGTCTAAGCATTCAGTTGAGTGGGATGGTACCGTTTTCACACTGTCAGGGGTTTCGACCGTCAGTAGTCATACCAATGGAATCACTGATGTTGTTTCACTTTCTGATGGAAAGGTTCTCACCTCCGGACGAGATAAGCAAATTCGTATCCATGATGAAAATGGTTCCTTTATTCAAGCACTTGCAGACTCCACCGCTCCTTTGCTAAAACTTGGCATCAGTGATGATGAGGCATTTCTGTTCAGTTTAACCGACAATTGCCGATTGGATATTCATAACACTTCCAATTGGGTACGTGAACAAACAATCAACCTATGTTCAAATGGTCANGGTCGGACATTGAATCAATTGGATAATCGCTTGATGTTGGGGATGTCAAACGGTCGCGTATTCTCATTGGATATGGATACGCTCGCTGTGACGCAGGATTTCTCCGTTCAAGGCGAGGTCGTTGGTTTCCGACAAGCTACGGGTGAGGGTGTATTCATCTTCACATCATTCGGTAGTACCTCAGAAGTGCATCTACTTGATGCAGATCGAGATGATGACGGGGTTGTCGATGGTATCGACGAATTCCCGGATGACCCAACAGAGTTTGCAGATTCGGATGGAGATGGAGTTGGAGATAATGCAGATTGGGCNCCAAATGATTCTTCCGAAACCATGGATTCAGACAGTGACGGAGTAGGTGACAATAGCGACGCCTTCCCTAACAACCCCTCACAACAAGTCGATACCGATGGTGATGGTTTTGGAGACAATAAATTTGGAACAGAGGGTGACAAATTCCCTGAAGATTCAACGCAATGGGAGGATTCTGACGGCGATGGGTATGGGGACAATGACGAACTGGGTGCAACTGAACCAGATGCTTGCCCGAACCAATCCGGTGGCTCAACCATGGACCGATTGGGTTGTCAGGACACCGATGGAGATGGATATTCAGATCCAGGTAATGGAGAAGAAGCTCATCCTGTAGGAATTGCAGATGCCTTCCATCTTGAGTCAACTCAGCATTATGATTCAGATGGCGATGGTTACGGCGATAATCTAACCGGATACAGAGGTGATGCCTGCCCAACCCTTGCCGGTACCAGCACCCGTGCGAACATGTATGATCCAGGGTCAAACAGTTACACTTCGATTAGTCGTTATGGTTGCATCGATGAAGATGGAGATGGCTACGATGACAATACAGAATCAGCATTTGGCGATTGCTCAATGGCTAACAATCGCTCAGAATGGCTTGACGAAGATCGAGATTGTCTAGGCAGTAACGCAGATTACGATGATAGCGACCCTGAAATCAAGACGTTAGAAGATTTTTGCAATAAATACCCAGATGATAATGAAACTTGTACTGAAGCCTATGACCCCAATTCTGGCTCAGGAAATATTACACTGTTAGAAGATGAAGAATTCGATGCTATGGGGGCCATCAAGGATTTCGCAGTAATTGCAGGATACATTGTTGCAGCGATGGCACTGGTGCTCCCTGTCATTGTCATCACTCTTCGAACAATTGGGAAGGCACGAGACAAGCGAAAGCCAGACGCACAATATACGCATCAGGATGCGACTAGAGAATTAGATGCTTGGGAAAGTGGAGATGACTTTGAGACTCGGGGTGGAATCGACGAGCAAAAGGCCTGGGGTGAAGAACTCGATAATGATGAAGAACCCACCATAGAGGCTCTATCAACAGAAGAAATATCTCCAGAGGAAGAGTCCACTGAATCCGAATATGTCGCTGAACAGATGTCGATTCCCAGCCAAGAAGAAGTTTCAGAAGAAACTTCATCCGAGCAACCTGACCAACCACCTGCTGAAGCCCCCCCTCTTCCTTCAGGCGGTCTACCTGAAGGTTGGACAATGGAGCAATGGCGATGGTACGGTCACCAATGGCTAGAGCGTCACGGAAAGCAGTAATTCAATGGAACACAACGGGGAGATTATTCCTCAACGAGGCATAATCCTCTCCTGAGTAGGCCCCACCAGATTCTCTGAGTGCGGTTGAAATTAGCCACAATAAATCGTTCCAATCAGATGCCTGGGCGTGTAATTCAATATGATTTGAAGCAGCCAAATCAAGCAGAATTCTAGCATTGCTACCTCCATCCATTAGACCTCTGAATAGGGTAGGGGCGTCGACGGAATACGTTGGTGGCTGACCTTTCATTTAACCACCATAGGGGGATTGACCAAGCCTTTGCACCAATGCTTCGACATCGGTCTGACCGATATCACGCAATCGACTCCGTAGCTTGTCTGCCTCAGCCCTAAGTTGGGCCATGCGATATTCTTGCAGAATTTGAGCTAGCAATTCATCCACACTCTTGTGGTTCCCCATTGCTCGCATTGAATTCAACTGTCTTCGAACATCGAAAGATACACTGATTGAGGTCATATTGGGCGAGCCCATGTTTTCACCAATCCTTAGACTCTGCTGCCACATCTTGAGCATTCCGTTGAATTGTGAGATTATTCACCGTTTTCATCGTCTAATCGTTTGACGCGGTTTGGCTCATTTATGCCGTATTTTTTCCGAATTCGCAACGCTCTCCGATGAACTTCTTTCGCCAATGCCCAATATTGCTGACTACCCTTGTTGTTTCTACCTGGTTTTTTGATAATCGCCACAGGGGCTCCATCTGCAGGTGCGGCTGCAACACTAATGTCTCTTGGAATAACGGTACTGAATACCTGATCACTTAGATGTCGACGTACCTCAGAAACTACAGTATCACAGAGTCTTGTTTTTTGATACATAGTCATTGCAATACCAAACAACTTGAGATTTGGATTAATTCTTCGCTGTACGAGTTTAATTGAGTTCATCAATTGACTCATACCTTCCAAAGCATAGTATTCGGTTTGAACCGGAATTAACACCCAATTTGAAGCGGCCATGGCATTGATTGTCAGTAGCCCTAGACTTGGAGATGTATCGATGATGACATAGTCGAATTCGTCGATGGCCGAGGCCAATCCTTCCTTCAATCGAGTTTCTCTACCAATTCTGGTTGCCAATTCAATTTCTGCAGCTGCAAGTTGCACATTACTCGGTAGAATCCAGAGGTTTTCTACACCTGATGAAACGATTTTCTTTTTCCCATCAACTTTCTTGACTTCAACCATAGTTTTCGGGGGACTCTTGTCAGGATGATTTCCATTCCATGCATTCAACATAGAATCTGCGATGATTTCGGGAGCGATCAAATAGTCTTCGATAATGGGCAATTCCTCTCCAAGATCGTTCATCAGTAAATCGTACACAGTTCGACCGAGATTGTTTTTTGGGATTCCAAATGATGTGGAAACATTCCCCTGTGGATCCATATCTACCAGAAGAACCTTGGCAGGAGGCCAACCATTTTTCGGGTCACCCTTGGCCAAAGCGGTGGCCACGTTAACCGCAGTAGTCGTTTTCGAACAGCCTCCTTTTTGGTTGGCGACAGTAATGACCATTTTGTATGGATTCATGTAATCAACCTCGGTGAGACATTGCCCCGTCAACAAAACCCCTCTTTGAAACACTCGCTTACGCGAGCCCTTGAAGAGCGTTTGTTATCTGATTATTGGATGACCGGAACGGGTACTTCAGAGAGAATCTTACGCATGATGTGCATTCCGGTGATTCCACGGATTTTTGCTTCTGGTTTGAGAACGATACGGTGGCTGCAAACCTGCAAGGCGACACGCTTGATATCGTCTGGAATGACATAGTCGCGACCATCGATTGCAGCGGAAGCTCGACCAGTCTTGAACAACGATTGACTAGCACGTGGTGATGCTCCCGTAATCACACGGTGATCTTCACGAGAACGTTGTACAACTTAAACGATGTATGATAGGATGGCTGGATCAACATGTACGGTCTCAAGTGCTTTTTGCATAGCAACCACCTTTTTCGGAGATGTGATTTGCTCGACATCGTGCCCGTCTTTTCCACGCAACTTTCTTCGGGCAAGAATGGCTTTTTCTTCAGCTCGATCAGGGTAACCCATTGACATCTTCATTAGGAATCGATCCATCTGTGCTTCAGGTAATGGATAGGTACCTTCTTGCTCGATAGGGTTCTGAGTCGCCAAAGTCACGAAAGGCGCAGGTAATTTGTGAGTAATTCCCTCAATAGTCACTTGCTTTTCTTCCATCGCTTCTAGAAGAGCAGCTTGTGTCTTGGGTGGAGCACGGTTGATTTCGTCAGCAAGTAAAATGTTGGTGAACAAGGGCCCTGGACGGAGTTTGAATTCACCCGCTTGCTGATCGTACATGTAGGTTCCCATAATGTCCGAAGGGAGTAGGTCAGGAGTAAATTGAACACGCTTGAACTTGCAACCTAATGCCTTTGCGAATGTGTTTGCGAGCAACGTTTTGGCTAGACCTGGAAAATCCTCGAGTAGCATGTTTCCATTGGATAGGATTCCAACGGTGACACGAAGCAAATTTTCTTCTTTACCGATGATTACTTTGGCGACTTCACCCATCAATCCGTGTGAGATTTGACTGACGGTCGAAATCAGGTCTTTTGTTCGGCCTGTGCCTGCTGCTTGTGCCATCCCTG
>PATG01000013.1 GCA_002713555.1 Planctomycetaceae bacterium | reverse complement strand
TAAGCGATCAAGTGCTTGAATTTGAAGAGCTGCCGGAAGAGGCTGTTCGAACACAAACAGCACTGAAAGAGCAGGATGATATACCGTTTGTTGATCTCTCTGAAGAAGAGTAATCAAAAGCCAGTCAACTGAGCCCAAGCCCACTGAAGAACGCCGTGGTTCAAGAGATAAATCACGATGCTGACTGCGATACAAGCGAAGTAAATTGTACCCTTTGAAATTTGGATTGCATCGTCGCTCTCCTCATCGAAATAGCGAATCAGACCTGCGGCCTGCTGGATGTTTGGNCCACCCTTCTTCTTCGACTTCTTTACAGCCATGCGATTCGCCGACCCACCTTTCGTATTTCAAGACGCCGAATCGAAAAACCCGTGAAAAAAACCTCAAGGGTCGAGTGTTTCAATCAATACGACACCGTTGTTGAACTCTACAATTCGACTTGCTGCATCCATTGCAGAATCCAACCCATTGGTCATGAATAATTCACGCCGACGGCCGTCTTCAGTCTGCAAAACCAAACGATGGCTCAGCTTTTCCAAGACTTTGCGATCCACAGTTTGCCAAACCCATGCGTCTGACTCGATGGTCATGAGCGCTTCTACAGGNACCAATGGNCCCTGTGCAGAACCGACGCGCCTGGCGCGATCGGTGAGTTGTGTCAATTTAGCTGCAGTTTCGACTGCATTCGTTCTCTTTGTTTCGCTCGTAGATGCGTACCTTCGAGCCGGCTTGCGCTGTGTTGTCATTTGAATCCCATCCTGTAACCAGTGGTTACAAACCAATCATCCGAGAAGGTTCAGGTATAACCGTTAGGGCTGGAGAAGCATCGAATGTGTCGGTTTCTTCACTCCTCTTCCTGAACCGAAGTTGGGAATTGTAAGAAGAGAGGTGAAATGAGTAGTATGACCAAGAATGTCACTGGAATTNAACTACTCAAATAGAGACATANAGGGAAAACAAGTAACAGAAGAACACATTCAATCAAACGACGATTTCGGCTCAATTTGGGTCTCTCTTCNGGTAATGTACCCATCCAGGGCATGATAATTGCAATGATGAATAATGGGAGGTGGAAAGTTGCAATCTGCTCGAGATTTGGTAGCAATGCGGGGGCGAGNATCATTCCGGTCAGGAACCCCCATGCTTCCGGACGGGGGCGNACATCAAAGCCAGCCAGGGGCGTCAAAGCACCCGCTATNCCACTCAGTAAAATCCAGCCAACAGCATAACGTGATGNCCAAAGTGTGGTATCTGTAGAAATTGGGTTTTGGATTAGTGAATAGAGCAGTAGCCCTAANGTTAGCACAAAGATTAGATTCAGACCTACCCAACGTCTGCGTGAAGCAATACCACGGATGGTATCGACTTTCAGCGCTGAGTATCGATGAGCAGACAAAGCCAATATCATCCAAGCAATTGGACTGTTTGTCAAGTCAGTAAAAGCGATAACTATGCAGAATAGTGTCGCTGTTTGTAATGAAGGAGTTGCATCCATTTGCACGAATGATGGGATCACAAACGATGACAAGAAGAATCCAACAATCGGATACGCCGCAGATTGCCATTCAAGGACGGAGGGGGACGAAGAAAGCGATGTTGATGCTATCGTGGNAAAACCATCCGGATTGATTTCCCAACCCAAAATCAGAACCCAAATGAATGCAGACCAACGATACTCTTCGATCTTGTTGGNACGAATTGCCAATCCAGTTGCGAAACCAAATAGCAACCCTAGCATCAATCCATCTGGACCAGAAAAAATGTACAACAATGTTGCAGCACCGGTGACATGACTGGGTAAATAACCGACAACTTGTGCATCGGTTAAGTCGACTTTCCAAAAGGCAATGAGNCGAAGAAGTACGACCAAACCCANGATGAAAACCGGAAATTTGTGCAACCACTTTGGTACACGGTCAGCAGTGAATAAGATGACGGGGGTTGCTAACAATGCCACCGTCAGCAGGAGTGTCGTGGCATTCGCCATATGATGGCCTCTCGCACTCAGACATTGAAGGTTGGGCGACTCCGATGCGCTGAAGTCAGACACCACTTCGGCCCATCATGGCGGGCATGGTATCCGATTGGCGTGCGCATGCCGCCGAGAGTGAATTAGCCAAGCTTGTTGATGAATTGCGTCCAGGTGAACTGGATGCTTGGCTGGATGCAGCGACACCTAGATTGCCCGAGACGGTGCGCGTCAACCCATGTCGTGTCGATGTGGAATGGACACAAAATTTGCTACAGGATATGGGCGCGACGCCAATTAAATGGTACAAGCAGAAAGGGGGAGCATACACCATGCCCTGGGAAAAGGCAAGGTGTGAGGATGAGAGATTCATGAGGAATCTGAGAGCGCTTCACTCATCCGGCCGAATTACTCGTCAAGAAGCGGCATCAATGATGCCCGTACAAGCGCTTGATGTTCAACCAGGACATCGCGTGTTGGATTTGTGTGCGGCACCGGGTTCAAAGACGACGCAAATTGCTGAAGCATTGGAAGGTTCAGGACTTGTTGTCGCCAACGAGCCGAATCCAGGTCGAGCCAATAATTTGGTTTCAAACGTGCAACGTTCGGGGCATTTGAATATCGCTGTTGTTCGTGAAGATGGAAGAAATTTCCCTCGTGTTGCCGAACCGGGGTTTGATCGAATTCTCGTCGATGCTCCCTGCACAGGAACAGGAACAACACGAAAAAATACCGATGTATGGAGAAATTGGAAACCGCATCACGGCGAGCAAATGTCTCGCTTACAAGTAAACATACTATCCCGAGCCGCATTGCTGTTACGTCCCGGTGGAACGATGGTATATTCCACATGCTCAATTGACCCTGCAGAAAACGAGGCTGTGGTTGAACTGATTCTGGAACGCTACCCTTGGCTTTCGTTGAAGAAGGTAGAGCGAAGTGAAATCTTCCCCGGACTCAATACTCGGCCTGGGCGCACGGAGAAGACCGAAGATTGCATTCGTGTTTGGAATGATGAAAATGATGGCTCAGGATTTTTCATCGCGATATTTTCACAGAATGAAATGAAGCAANGTTCAGCTCGGGCTACGCGTGCGCACCCACGAGATTTGGGTAGAGAACCTGTGCCAATCTCTCCCAAACCATTGGGCAAGATGGATTTGCGGTTGGGTGATTCTAATGATTGCGAGTTGTTCAACGAATGGGGAATGCAAGATGAGGGTTTGACGCTTTGGAGACGAGGGCAATTTGCACACATTAGCACTGATGCAATTCGTGAATGGATGTGGGATTCGCCCAGATTGACTGGGAAGCATCAATTGTACCCTGGTGGCCATTGGCAACCTCTTCGGGTACTACAAGCGGGGCAACCAGTGTGGAAAATTCGCAAGGAACGGAATCGATTCATCTCCACGGGAGTCCACNGTTTGGCTAAACATGTAACAAATCATTGTCTACCAATCAATCGAGAATTGGCGATTCGATTACTTGAGGGAGAAGAGCCCGGACGCTCAACACTCGCAGATACTTTCCAAGGCCATCGTGATGGTGGAGTACTGCTTCATTGTAAGGGGGAATTTATTCCAGCTTGGTTGGCTGGAAAGTTGAGCCTAATGATGACCGATGCGGAGCAGCATGTACTGAGATTGAAACTCGGACTGGTGTGAGAGACATTCATGCGCCATCGCTCATTCGCTTTGGCATGGATGCGGACCGAGTTGGAAATTGGGCTCCATTCTTGGTCGCGTTGCTCTTGCTTGCTATCTCTGGTTGGGGTATTGTAAATATCCCCTCGCAACAAAGCACAGTAGAAGCTGGTTCAGAGAACATGATTCCACAATTCGTCGAGCATTTTCCAATGACAGAAAGCGATGTGGTCCCAAATGATGGGCTCACTAGACTAGCATGGCATCCAGCGGAGAGCAATTTGGGCTCTATGAAAACTGATGATCGATTTCTTGAATTGGGAGAACAAAGCGTTGTCAGCCATGCAACATCTCCTGCGAATGCAGTGTTGCAAACCCATGTCTCTTGGCTTGATGGAGACAGTCTCAATATTACTGTACAAGTGAACATCACATCAGAAATTGAAAATGGAATCTTGAGAATTATCGTAATCGAAGATAATGTCGAGATGTTTGGTAGAGCACCCACTCAAAATTCCGTGGTACGTTTGTATGATCCGACTCCGATTGGAGACGATAATGGGACTATTTCTCGGAATTTACAATTGCCGAACGGATTGGATATCAAAGATGGGGGAGATCTGCAAGTCATTATCCTACTGTCAAACATGATGACAGAAGAAAACTATGCGATGATGGAAATGGAAATACCCACCAATGGAAATGGACCTGTAGACAATGGCCAACGTGTCGGGGCTTGGCTGGCGATTGGGATCGGGATTTTGGTGCTTTCATCGATTGCTAGAGCTGAATGGAAACGTGAAGTTTTTCTTCCAAGATTGCGAGGTAATCCAGGACACAGTGGTGTTCCAGTTGCTCATCTAAAGGCTGGCTTGGGAGACATCAAATTACGGGAAGTACGCGTATTGCCGCCTTGGAAGTTAAGCAAGCAAATACGGGACATCGAATTGCGATCAGGAGCAGAAAAAACATTCCAAGTTCACCTGAAGCCAAATCGCGGTCAAGAAGGCGAGTTGACCCACTACGTACAAACCGAATGGAGCATTGAGGTTGAGGAAATGGGGGCATGGGTTCTTGACCTTACACTCTTCAAAGAACCACCAACATAATTTCAAAGTCCGCCGAGATTACCGCGGTACATGATAGATGATACCGACCGACGAATCTTGTCTGTATTATTGAGAGATGCCCGGACCTCAATGCGCTCGATTGCAGAAGAAGTGGGTGTNGCCTTGGGAACAGTGTCTAATCGTGTCAAGCGAATGGAAGAGATGGGTGTGATTCAGGGATATGGAATTTTACTTGATGCGGAGAAAGTCGGTTGGACCATGACAGTGTTGTGTGGCCTTCGAATCGAAAAAGGACGTTTGATGGAAGTTCAGCGAAGAATCGCAGAGGATCCNCGTGTATTCGGAATTTATGATGTCACAGGAGAGTTTGATTCAATGGTACTCGCTCGGGTGTTAGATCGAGCTCAGTTGGACGATTTGTCAAAAACGGTGTTATCCAGTGAAGGTATCATTCGAACCGTCACACATGTGGTACTCAATACGGTGAAGCAAAACGGGGTAGGATTGCCGTAAACAATGGGACCTGAAACCGAGGGTTCAAGAACACCCGAGTTGCGGTCGACTACATGGTCGTCTCGGGCTCTAGAGATGAACATGATTCGGAGTATAATGGGAGTGTACCCCCCGAATTACGCTGGACGGATTTGACCCTTCGTTACCCGGCCAGTGATTCCGCCCCGATGCATGCGTTTGGTCGATGGGAAGATCAACCACATCAACACCTTCCTGCAGCACGTTTGGCTGCATCGCCTTGGCAAGGATTGCTGATTGCTGACGAGGTAGGNCTTGGGAAAACCATCTCTGCGATCCGCATCATCCGACGACTACACGCGGTCGGTGAAGTTGGACCTGTGATCATTGCCTGTCCGGGTTCACTGCGCTCAAAGTGGAAACAAGAACTTCATCATCGAGGTGATTTGGAATCGATTGTCGCAGACAGTGGTCGAAGGCTTCTGAGAATTTTGGAGAATTTAAGCGAGAATGAACCTAGAATCGTGATTGTAAGTCATGGGATATTACGGCGCTCTTCGACACTAGAACAAGTCATGGAATCGATGCCACGAGTCTTGCTGACAATTATTGATGAGGCTCATCATTGTAGAAACCCGAAAAACCGGCTACATGATGCAGCTCAATTACTCACTATGCGATCTGAAAAGTGCGTCTTGATGACTGCGACTCCTGTTAATCTTCGAGAGGAAGAATTGTGGGTACAATTGAGTTTGCTAGCCCCTGATCGTTGGCCATCAATTGAACAGTTTTATCGCACAATGCGCCCCACTCGAATGCTCAACGATATTCTCGATGGGATTTCTCGGTCAGTTCCAAATCTTCCTCGCGCACTCGATCACTTCCAGGCACTACAGAATACCATTGGATTCGCAGGTGATCCACGGCTTGAAGAAGCCGTAGAATTGGTTCAAAATGAGGATGCTTGGAATCCGGGCAGAATTGAACAATCAAGGAGGCGATTGGCGAATTTGATTCGACGGCTTCGTCCACTTAATGACCTGTTGGTACGTACTAGAAGACGTGATTTAGATTGGCATATGGCTANAAGGAGAGCAGTGACNCTCGACATTACCTTGACACCNGAGGAGTGGCGGTTGTACGATGCGGCACGGGCTTGGGCTCGAACCTTGATTCAGATGCGACATCCCGANGGGCAGGTTTTCGATTGGGCTCTTATTGTGCCTGAAAGGATGGCGTCATCCTGTTTGCCCGCATTTGCGCGACATGTAATGCGCCAACTGCAATCTCAAGCGAGAGAAGTCATGGATGAATCCACCAACCTTGAGGAGGATGTCGATTTAGCAGAAGTAGAAATCCGAATGCTTCGACGNCTCGGAAATTTGAATGAACTTATCGAAGCTGCTGAAGCACTAGGTGGGACCGACTCCAAGTATGATGCGTTCCGTGCATGGATACTGCAAAGTTTGGAAGAAGACCAAGAAGGAGGTGTCCTCCTCTTCAGCCATTTCCACGCGACATTACAGCATTTACAANAGCGATTGACGGCAGATGGTATTCGATGTGAAGTGATTACTGGACGAACGAGAATGCAAGACAGAGATTTGATTCGCGAGAGGTTTAGAAACGGAGAATTTGATGTCTTGCTATCCAGTGAAGTCGGCAGTGAGGGATTGGACCAACAGCATTGTCATCGATTGGTGAATTATGACTTACCTTGGAATCCGATGCGGATCGAACAACGCATAGGTCGATTAGATCGCTTTGGCCAAACCGCAGAAGAAATTCTCATCCTCAACCTTGCCGTTGAAGGAACGATTGATGCTGCGATTTTGCATCGATTGTATCATCGAATCCGCTTGTTCGAAGATGCATTGGGTATGCTCGACCCCTTGCTCGGTGAAGCGATGCGAATGGTCGCAAGAGCTGAACTTGAACGGCCAGTTGGACTGCAAATGATTAGTGCGCAAAATATCGAAGAGGCAGAAGATGGTGTCTTGACTCTGCTCGATAAGCGAGAAATGTGGTTAGAGGAAAGAGCAAATGAAGAACGAGAATGGGTTGGCCCGGACCCAGGAATTTCCTCACTCCGAAACTCTGTCATAAGGCACAAATTAGGAATCAGTGACACTGAATTCAGAGAATGGGTCCAGCATAAATTGGGTGATAATGCACAATTGTATCCCACCGGAGATGAAGGGGTTTGGATGCTTGGATTAGAGCGAAAAATTGTCGAAGAATTGGCAAATCGCGCCTTAGATGTAAAACGAATTGACCAAGATACTGTAGATTGGAAGGAAACGATTACTTCTGCGGNAAATCGATCAGGNCCATACTGGTTCCACGTGGTTTTCGAACGCGAAATCTCCCGGGAACATCCAAATCATATCTATATCACACCTCATCATCCAATTGCGAGGTTGCTCATCGAAAGTGGTTGGGAGGAGGAGGATACTCTCTATCTAAATGTAAACAGTCTCGATTCTACACCTGAAAATGCAGTGTGGTGTGTCTGTATNGATTGGAACGTTCAAAGTTTAACCAAAACTATCACACGCAGATGGTTGTATCTAGACTCGCAAGGAAATCCATTACAGGATAATGGGGCTGAACCACTAGAGTTACTGAAGCAGGGTCAGCCAGTGGGAGGTTTTGACCTTGCAGATTTGTTAACTCCAATTGAAGGTGCTCTGCTGGAAAATGAGCGGCAACGATTGCTTCCACTATTGGATGAATTAAGAGACAATGCAGAGGATGCATGGCATCGAAGAATTATGCGTGAAATGGCACAGCTCTCGGAAGCGGATTGGCTGGCGAGAAGTGAAGGTAGACCTCCTGACCCCAGATGGGTTCGTATGAAAAACGGGCTCATCAGTCGTCTACAGAATGAATTGGCCAATCGATTGCGTGATTTAGATGATATTCGTGAGAATATGANGGGACGNTTATTCCTCAGAGTTGCGATTCAAATCGATTGACTATTCCTCTTCGACTCCTTCCGGGTCAAACATATCAATGTAAGGTTGCAACTTTTCAGCGTGGGCACTCAACATCTCTACAGTTCTACCTTCAGGTTTCATNGAGCGTATCAGTTCCATCCGTGTTGTATTGTCAACGCACATCCCAAAGGCAAGAAATCGTTCACCGAGCTTTTTTTGTAAGCGGCCTCCCGTTCGATCCCAGTCCATCAGCAAACATATTGAACAGCCCTGATCAACCTTGTTTAGGATGCCATATTTTTCATAGATATAAGTGATAAATTTCGACTGATTCCAACCACGATTGACTTGCTCAATAGGGCCAGTGAAACCCAAATTTATCAGGGCAAGGCGATCTCTTCGGCCCTCGACAATGATTGGACAACCGCAGCCCCCATCAGAAGCCAAGCGGTTTCGATTTCGAAGTTCACCTAAGGCCCGACCTGCCATCGTGTATCTCTTATCTCGGTTACTCGACAATAGATACACCTCTGACTATACTTGGAATGCTTTCACTTGCATAGGACTGTAGACTTTGTCACGAGGGTGACAATATCACCATTTCCCCATCAATGATAGNNGATNNTGATNGGNTGNTTCTTGATTTCATCGGATNTAATNCGNNGNTNGAACTNGATTTCCTGACCCCCCTANGGGGGGGCAGACAAGCCTCATATAGCGCACTCTCTCCGGCGAGAATGAGGCTTTACTGTGGAGGCTGGCGGCGACGTTTTCCATATGCTGTTTGACGAGTGGAACTTTTGGGCTGCAATCGTGATGATTATCGTCTCTGTATGGCTATTCCATCATTCTCTTCGATATCGATCCAAGGATGGAAAATCCATGGTTGAATCCTGTGATGAGTTTGTTCCCGGAGTGTTTCCAAAAGAGAACGATAATCTCAAGATGGAATTGACTTGGACAATTGTTCCATTTATCTTGATTGTCTATCTGACTTACATNGCTTGGGGCCCACTGGATGATGTTTGGAGTGCTGATCCCGATGCNCATGAAATTGGAGTTACTGCAAATCAATGGTTTTGGGATTTCGATTGCATGGCCGATGACGAGGATAATGAAAGTACACTCGGGCAGCAAAATGTAGCCTACAACGACCAAGGTGAGGTGATTTGCGAAATTTCCACCATTGATGTGGAAGGTGAAACAAAACCGTTACTCAGAGTCAAGGCTCAACAATCCTATGCATTCATCATGACGTCTAATGATGTTACACATGCTCCTTTCTTCTTGGACTGGGGAATCAAAGAAGACACACAGCCAGGAATGGAAACACGTCTCTATCACACACCCAGTTTAGATGAAGTTGGTTCATCATTGCTAATGTGCACTGAATACTGTGGGAAGCAGCACAGTACGATGACTGCAGTTGTAGAGGTCTTTGCGTAGGTGATTTCATGTTGTCAATTCCAAAGAATCAACGTACGATTGCCATTTTTGGCCTCTTACTATTAGCACTGATTGTTGCCCCTAGTGCCCAATCTTATCCTTACGGTGTGTCGGGAGTTCAAGATTCAGGATGTACTTGCCATGGACAGAGTTTGAGTTCTGATGTTGTTCCCGTTCTAGAGGGATTGCCTACCGAACTTGAAGCAGGCGGCACCTATTTGCTCAACATTTCTTTCACAGGAGGGCCATCTGGAGAAAATCCTGAGGCTTTGGCACTCGGTGGATTTCACCTCTGGGCCAGTACAGGGACACTGATGAATGTCGATGAAATGGTCAAGATTAATCCAGATGGAAGTGCAACACACAATGGTATTGATGCAACAGATTCTGGACAAGGCAATGATCAAACACAGTGGCAAGTCGAATGGACTGCACCAATGGAAGGGGGTGCGAAATTCATCCTACACACCAACTCGGTCAATGGTGATGGTACAAGCGGTGGCGATGAGTACAACCGGCTGAATGCTGAAGTCGGTCCCCAGCCTGTCGAGCAAGCTCGAGGATTAACAGTACTCGCGAGTGCCATTTTCCTCATGGCCGTCATTACTTTCGGTTGTGTGGCTTGGGTGTTCTATCGTAGAGACCCTGGTGCTTTCGCATGGGAACGATTCTGGCCATTCCTCAGCGATTACTTGACCAGTACCGACCACAAGAAGGTTGGAACATTGTATATGATCAACGGATTGTTCTTCCTTGGAGTCGGTGGAATCTTTGCGCTTATTTTCAGACTCCAATTGGCATCGCCTGGAAACGACTTCCTTACACAAGATGAGTACAACCAATTCTTCACTATGCATGGTACAACCATGATTTTCCTCGCTGCAATGCCAATGATTGCAGGGTTTGCGAACTGGATTGTACCTCTTCAAATCGGTGCCCCTGATTTGGCCTTGCCACGATTGAATGCACTTGCTTTCTGGTTGAACCCTGCTGCAGCACTGCTTATCTTTACAGGAATCTTTAGCGGACAAGGTGCAGATACAGGATGGACAGGTTATGCTCCATATGTCGTATCGAATACAGCTCACTCGGGTGCAACGTTATGGGTTGCTGGGCAAATATTGCTTGTTGCATCTTCCACGGTTGCTGGTATCAACTTCATGACCACATTCTGTACGATGCGTGCACCAGGTATGGGTTGGATGCAAATGCCTCTGTTCTCATGGTCGATGCTGATTGCAACACTCATGCTGTTCATCTCAATCCCAGCCTTCGGTATTGGGCTGATTCAAGTTCTGTTAGATCGGACGATAGGGACGGTGTTCTATGAGGTGGCTGCAGGTGGTGATCCATTACTGTGGAGCCACCTGTTCTGGTACTTCGGACACCCTGAAGTGTACGTGGTTGTGCTACCCGCATTCGGTGTGATTTCAGAGGTTCTTTCTACCAGTGCACGAAGGACTATTTTTGGTTACAAATCGATGGTCTTCGCACTCGCAGGTATCGGAATTCTCGGGTTCATCGTTTACGGGCATCACATGTTCACTTCGGGCATGAGTCCTGTGTTGCGATTCGTGACCATGTTGACCACCATGCTCGTTGCTGTGCCAACGGGAATCAAGGTGTTCAACTGGTTGCAAACCATGCACGGTGGAAGTTTGGTCTATCGTACCCACACCCTTTGGGCGCTTGGATTCTTGGTAACCTTTACACTTGGTGGAATTTCTGGAATGTACTTCCCAGCAGTCGCCATGGATTTGCATCTACATGAGACCTACTTCGTTGTCGCTCACTTCCACTACGTATTCGTAGGTGGAATCATCTTTGGATTGTATTCTGGAATTTACTATTGGTTCCCCAAGGCGACAGGACGCATGATGAATGAGAAGGTTGGTGTGATTCATTTCATGACTGGGTTCATCTCTTACAACCTCATCTTCTGGCCCATGCATCGCCTCGGAATTCAGGGTATGCCTCGAAGGCAACATACGTACTTCATCACAACAGACGAATATTTCGCGCTACCGGCCGAGGCTGCTGATTGGAACATGATGATCACCATCGCCGCCTTCCTGTTCTTTGCAAGCAACTTGATTCTAGTCTACAACATGATTAGCAGTGGACTTCGTGGGCAGAAAGCACCGAGTGACCCATGGGGTGGTTGGTCGATGGAGTGGATGGTGTCAAGTCCACCACCGACGCCTTCACACAACCCAAGCGATCTACCTGTTCAGCAATTTGCCGAAATGCACGATGAAGGTGAGCCTGGATTATTCGGACGTATGATAGAATGGATGATGATTCCAGAAGAGAGTCATGGAGGTGAAGAAGAATGAGTTACGGACACGATGACCATGAACATGGACATCACCATCAGGATAGTCATTGGGGGCCGCACGACTGGGAGTTTGACTATGGTCACGGCGTCATCGGTGGCGCCCCTCACAATTCATGGGCACCGATTATGATCGCATTGGGTTCGAGCTTGTTTTTGCTTGGATTTACCAAGGTATTTACTCAGTCATGGAATGATGCTAACAGTGTCTGGGATTATGCAATCCACTCTTCTCAAATTGGAACACTCATCGTTGGACTTGCAGTCATGTTTGCAGGATTCTTCGTATGGTGGAGACAGGATTGGAGTTTTGATGGTGCCTATGAGCCCAAGGCTGTAGGTACACCATTCCAATCCATTGATATCCGAAAGGTCGCAATTTGGATGTTCCTCATGTCAGAAATGATGGTCTTCAGCAGTTTGTTTAGTACATACATCCGTTATCGAACCGGATTCGACAACTGTGTAGAATTGTTTGAAACCAGTCATGCAGCTGGTGTACCAATCGAACCTGGGACTGCTTGCTGGTTGCCGGCATCTTACTTCATTGCCGAGGGAGGATACCATCAAGCAAATGCAAACGCTCTATTGGGATTCATGCCTGACACGCTAATCCCTGGTGCAATCAACACGTTTGCCTTGATTATTTCCTCATACACCATTGTTCTCGCTCTCAAGACCGCCAAAGACACCACCTTGAGCGATGCTGAACGAAACAGTAAGGTTGGCAAATACCTCTTGGCCACACTCACACTGGCAACTCTGTTCCTGTGCTTCAAGTTGATTGAGTGGTTTGTTGGGTTTGAGATTGGTGACCACGATCACCCCATTTTCTATGCTCCAAGTTTGATAGAAGATCATTTCACAATACATGCATCTGAGTACACATATTGCCATCTCTACGATGAGGCTGCTCATGCCTGTACACCTGGTAATGATGCGATTTTCGATATACGTATGTCTGCTTCTACGTTCTATGTGACCACGGGTACACACGGTGTACACGTGTTCGGAGGAATGGTTGCACTGGGCTACATGGTGCTCAAGGCATTCCGAGGTGGATATACGCCTGAGAATGCTGTGAGCATTGAGTACTTCGGCTTGTATTGGCACTTTGTGGACTTGGTTTGGGTATTGGTCTTCCCCGCATTCTATCTGTATTAAGGAGGTATCAAAATGGGTG
>PATG01000012.1 GCA_002713555.1 Planctomycetaceae bacterium | reverse complement strand
AATTCTGATGGAGGCCTCTCCTCGCCTGATTCTCGCGGCGCCGCACACCCGGGACCGTACGAGTTTGGCACTCGTATTGGTTCTCATTTTACCACTATTGAGTCCATTCCTCGCAGTCGAGGCATCTCAGGTCAGAGCTGAGGATTTCGGCATTGTGTCAGAGTTACATGAAGTCCTCGAAAACCGAGATTTGGTGCTGGACAGCGACATCATTGAATTGCAAGCAGAAAATGCACTCGCTCCTGTTCGAAATGGAGTTCGGAGCCTCGGTTCCGAAGATCCGTTGACTCACATGGATACCGCTCTAGACAACGTAGGGGTCGAATCATCACAACCGCTTGAATTTGAACATCCCGAGATTATCGATATTTTGTTTGGTGAGGATGCACCACCCGGTTTCGTAGACACAATTTGGGGCACTTTGGTCAATATTACCGATTATGTGATTTGGACCGAATATCAAGCGTTGGACAATGGTCCTCACCATGAGAAATACACAGTCGTGCCCTTTTCGTCATCCTTGCTAAGTCTGTTTAGCCAAACACCATTGATGCATGAAATTGATATTGACGGCGATGATGATCCTGGAACAATCCAAGTTGAAAATCCAGATGTCCGTGTCGGCATTACCCTTGGTTTCAATCCATCACCAGGTCAAGGTTGGGGGTTGCTTGGTTCCCCTCCTACACAATTGTGGATTGAACCCACCATTGAATACCGTGTTGAAGTGATTAACCCGACAGACCCAATTTGGGCAAGTATGGAATCATTTGAGGCATCGTTACTCAAACCATTTGCTTACGGTATCAACCCCACTCAATCTGGAGAATCGTATGTTTGGATGATCGATTCGCACTTTACTATCGCGCCTACAGATTGGGCTTTGCAGATTGGCTTTGAGCGGTTTTGGTTTGATTTAACCTCTGCGGGCACAGAATTGATTTCCGGCTTGGCATTACTGTTCGCTGGTTTGTCCAATCCAGCTCCGGGTAACCCCTCAGATTCTGGAGTTACAATCGCGGCTCTATCCGCGCCGATTTCGATTCAAATCGACAATGGAGGTCAAACCACTTGCCCTTCACATTACATGCCCAATGCACACCATCTCAACGCATCTTGGGAGCATGATTGCAGGGTGGGGATTGGCTTTGGCTATGCTCACTTTTCACCGGAAGATGGTGGGGAACGAGATCTATGGGAGTTGTCCTATCTCGAAGTCGGAGTTCACCCAAACTCAACGGAATATCGTCTGCCTTCAATTGTTGACTTGACAATTCGAACCGATGGTGTATTGCCAACAGGGTCTGGGACAGTGGGTGAAGATGGACTAACCACCATCGAATACTATGCTGATCGAAGGGCGGATTTGTGGCTACACTTCCATGAGAACAAAAGTGCCTACAAGGAAAGCGCCAGCGATCCCTATGGGAATGCATCAGACACACTCGTTTGGTTAAGAGGCATGCCCTCAGGCACGATGAGTCCATTGGAGATAGAACGTTGTTTCCAGATGCTGGGAAGCGCATCCCAACCTGAACTACCAGGACAATTACCCAATCGTTTGTCCCTGATCATTGGCGTCAAAAATTTCACTCGAGACAACACACCCAATGTCAATGACCCCACGCTTCCAATCGATCCTCAAGATCCTCCGAACACACTGGTTCTATTGCGTTCAACTCAATCTCTGACATCTCTTGAATACGAATCATGGTTCCTTAGAGAAGGTGTTGAGACCGACCACAGAAAGACACGAATTTTCGCTGAGAATATTCCCAAAGGATTGATCCTCTACGGTGATTTTTGGTTGGGCGGAAGCGATGAACAAGAAATTGGGACGTTAGACGATAGCCTGGATATTTTATCTAGAATTCTTGATGTCACCATCTTAGCTGTAGTCGATATTTTCATCGACATATCCAATATTTTGAACAGCATCCCTAATGCACTTGTAGATGTGATTAGTGGAAGCACAGGGAGTGCAAGTCAAGGAACGGAAATTCATCTTGAAATGATGACACATTTTGAAGTCGGAAGACAACCGATGCCAATCGGAAGTGTACAATTGGTCATGGGGTCATCAGACATTCCGGTTGCTTATGGGCCGCATATATTGTTGGCTGATGATAAGAGTACACCAGTGGTACAAGGTCGCAATGGAGAGGTCGAAAAATTGGTCCCCATCGCAGTCAGTGTCCACCATGTGGGGCTCCATTCATTACACATTATCGACGATGCTGAAACGCAGACTCAGCAAATTTCGATGGGCGCTGAGGGCGGCGGTCCACTCAGTGTATTCTTCATGGAACATCAAGACAATGAATTCGGAAGTATCGACATTTTGGGAAGTGATTTCCAATATGTGTACATTTCAGATCACCCTGCCTCATTGAATGTCGATATCACGCCAACAGATCTTTCCTTCAACGCTGATAGAGATATTTCTGAAATCATCTATGCAGGCAGAGAAGGTACTCAAAGACAGGTGCTGGATATCGGGCAATTACCAGGCAATTTTACCATGGCGATTGGGGACGATGTTTCTTGGATAGCCGAAACTCCAATCGGATCCATCTCGCTGATGATTTCCAACGCCAGCGACCCCAAAACCATGGATGGAGATCATTTCTTGTTCATGCAAAATCAAGACATTGGAGAGGCCACACTCTCAGTCAGTGTTCATGGGATTACTGAGGTTGGTTTCCTTGGTGCTGAACTGCCGGGCGTTCCGGGTGAAGCAGGACGAGGAACAGCCTTCCTAGTGGGTCCAGGCGACTCACCTTTCCACGGTGTAATCATCGATGAAACAACCCATGAATCACCTGCAGACGGTTTGAACGCACACCTTCTCATCAACCCATTACCTTCGAACCTTAGCATCCAGATTCCACAAGGTGGCGTTGGAGAATCCAGTGCACTAGATATTCCTGAATTTACCAAGGATGAGGGTTTGGCTGGAGTTGCATTTTTCCTCGCTGGATTTACTGATTTTGGACAAAGTGTCAATGGCATGTTAGGCGAATTGGTGACCAGTGTTACCGGTGGAGCCATCGAGGATCAGCGCACTGATTTCTCAGTCGGCATTGAGTTGGAAGCCGACGAGCCTTTCGATTTGATTGTCGATGCTCAGCAGGGTCGAATGGAATTGCCAGAGCCGGAATGGCTCCATGGAATCTCCATGGAGGCAGACATATCAGATGACAATCATACCGCCTTCCGTTCCCGTATTTGGATGCCTGACGTTGCTCCGAAAATCGAACTGTCTCTTGATTATCAGAATCTTTCAGTGACTGATTTTTGGGACATTAACATTGAATTGCAAGGTTGGCAACCCGCCAATAGTGAATTTATGATTGAGGTGAACAATTACAATGGCCGTGATTTGAATCTGATGATGCTTGGATTTGAACCAGGGAAATCAACAGATTTGATGATTGAATCACAAATTACCACCGATTATCGTCCAATTGTACCACAGTTGACAATCTTCGCAAATTACAACATGAGTACCACCCTAGANGCCGTGCATGCAACCATACTCGATCGAACCGAATCGACTCGCTACGAGTTGCTATTGCAAGACATTCCCAAGCAACTCGATATGACAGCATCCGTNGGTTCCACAATCACTGTTGGAATGGATGCGGAAGATCCGATGAATACCGGTTTATCTCTAGATTCATTGATGTTGCAAATGAATCGATTCAGTGTTGATCGAGATACTGGTGTGGGCAAATGGTGGCCAGCAACTGTGTTCCTGCACGAATTACCTCGAGAGATGAATCTCACATCAGCGCCTTCGACTGTGTACGATATCACGCAACCCCTTACGTTCCAAGGACTGTCCACGTTGTCATTTTCCTCTTCCGGTCCAGGGATGGATATGTTCATCTCCACGACTGGAAGAGCAGTTGAGGTCCGTGGTGACACATTATTACTTGCTCAAAATCTTGCCAGCCACATGAGTATCGAGTTGACAGATGGTTACGGTTTGAGGGTGACCAGTAGTGGTGATGGAATTGAACGCCTCTACTTGCGTTCAAATGACATTCCTGCACAACCCGGTGTTTGGTTACAACAAATGGAAGCGGCTGGAGAGAATCTGAAGAGTGCAACGATTCACGTGACAACCATTGGTGATGACGAATACCCTTACACGATTTTCAAAATCCAGGATGTTCGTGGCGGCCAAATCATTGTGAATGCCCGGGCGACCGCTGATGTGGGAGGAATCACATTTGATGGTCGTGCGGTGTTAATTGACGCACAGATTACAGGTGGGATACCGACAGGGACAACCATTGGGGTCAATGGTTTAGCATCCGATTTATCACTACTGAATTTGATGGGTTTCAACGGCGAAACAACCCATTACCTGCTGCCTGAGCCACTTTCGAGTGGAATTGCCACGGGAGTGGCCACATTCTTGCTGGGGTAATTTCATGGCCAAAGATGAGGAAATTGAAGGCATGTACACCTTAGTGGGTGACCCTGAAAATCCGGATTTAGAAGCAGCTGAAACTGACAAAACTAGTTTGACAGATCGAATTCAAAAAATGAAAAAGAAGTTGATCAAGGATGAATTTGAGCCGACCGATGAACAACGTGAATTGGCTGACAAAGCGTATCAGAAAGCGCTTGAAGTTGTCAACAAAGTNACACCGACACGTGTTGTGATAGCTTCTGTATTCATGGCGGCATTGATGTTCAGTATTTTCGCACTAGGATTTTGGGTCATTCCTCGAGATTCAGTTAGTGTTGATGTAGTGTACAAACAGGGGTCATCAGGCGGTCATGTGATCCTCCTTGAAGTTCATAATTTTGGAAGTCGAGGTATTGCCAATGTCGAAGTTGATGCAACCTTTACTAATGTGGATGGTGAAGTTCTCAATTCAACTAATTTTGGCCCTGTTTCGATGATGGCACATACATCAATCGCCGGTGATGACTTGGAAATTATCATCACAGGTGCATCAATCTGGGAGCCATATTTTATTGAAGTGGAGTTGGATTACGACTCGAGTTGTTGTGGCCCAGTTTCCAAACATACTTGGACGATTGAAGTCGGAGAATATACGTTTGAATCACACAGACTTGATGCTGAGCGAAATTGGTTCTAAACGACACCTACGGTGTCGTCAAGAGCAGGGAAGATAGAAAGCGGTCTAGTTTGCCCCCATCGATGGGGAGCACGATGAAGCAGCGAATTGCATTGACAATTCTCACCACCTTNCTCCTGTGCATTTTGTCCCCTCTTTCACATCCAAATACCTCTGTATCCGATGTCGTAGAAGAGGGTACATCAGGAATTGAACGGATTGTATTGACGCCAGATCCAGATCGAATCGNAAGTGCTTCCCCTTCAGCTAGTTGGGATGGCGAAGAGCAGATTCGGGAGACGATTGCAGACACTCACCTCGGTGTCTTCACAGTCGAGGGNCTTCAATCTAGTATTGAAATTCCCGAAGTACTGACGACTATCCGAACAGACATTGCCTTGGTTCTCATCGACGGAGATGTCGGTCTCTGGCCTGGACGTGTTGCACTTTCTGAGTTGCCCGGAATTGAAGTCCGAGCTCACATCCCTCCGTCGGGGTTCTTGATTCAAGGTCACCCAAACGCTATTGCTGCAGCCTCTGAATTACCATTGGTTGCTGCCGTTCATTCGCTTCCTTTGGCATTCATGGTCGATCACCATTTGAGCGACCTCTTGGCAGAAGCATCGACTCTTCAATTCGATTCTCCCCCATCGACCGCGGTCCAATTGGCTGGCTGGCGTTTGGCTGACTTATCCACACCTCAGGACCACGTTTGGTTACCAGGTCTGGTCGGGGATTTAGAGCAAACTTCGTCGAATTACCTTGCAAATCATCGACCTATCGATACCGGACGCCATCTTGGTTTGTTGTCGCTAACGGAAATTGCAGCCGTTGCGGCTGAACCGGCTCTCGCATGGCTCAGTCTTGAGCCTGTAATCGGTATTGACAATAATGTCGCAATCGGGCACATGCGAGCAGATGATGTCTCCAATTATTTCGTCGTTGGATTGAATGGAAGTGGACACAGTATCACCGTTGCCGATTCGGGTATTGATCGAGACCATGGGGATTTCAATGGAAGAATTCAGCACGTAGAATCAGTCATTTGGGGAGATTCTTCAACTGAGGATGAGCATTCTGGCCATGGCACTCACGTTGCTTGCACAGTATTGGGCAATGGAAGCCGAGGTGGATACGCAGGTGTCGCACCTCAAGCCTCGCTACGCTTCCAAGCCATGGAAGATGACAGCAGTGGAAATTTCGGTGGAGTGAGCATGGACACTCTGATTCGTAAAGGATACGAAGGAAATTCACATATCCATACCAACTCATGGGGCACAGATGGATACTATGGTGAATATACCACAAGCAGTGAGGATACCGATAGTCGCACCAGTCAATATGACCAGTTTTGGTCGTACGATGGCATGCTTGTCTTGATTTCAGCTGGTAACGATGGTCCAAATCCAGATTCTATCACACCTCCTGCCACAGCCAAAAACGCAGTCGCCGTTGGGAATCACCACAACAGGGGTGGTGGTGCNCCAAGCAATCTAGCCGATAGCAGCAGCCGAGGACCTACTGATGACGGCCGAATCAAACCTGATGTCACCGCACCGGGTTCATGGGTTCGCTCTTGCCTGAGTCAGGATGCTTCAGATACAGGTGGTGCAACTTGGAGCAGTCAATGGTACATCGAATACAGTGGTACATCTATGGCTGCTCCCAATGCAGCGGGTGCCTCAGTACTAATCCGGGAGTATCTGATGGAGGTAGCAGGCCGCCCCTCTCCACAGGGGGCCCTCATCAAGGGCATGCTGATTCTTGGTGCGGAGGATACGGGTGCAAGGGACATCCCCAATATGAATGAAGGATGGGGTAGAGTCAACCTTGCGAATTCCCTGTTACCTGGAACGGATGCAGGTGTTTGGGTGGATGATCGCAACACCATTCGTAGTGGCCAAACCCGAGAATATGAATTCAACCTCAGTCGTGGTAATACACCGTTCAAGGCAGTATTGACCTGGTCGGATTATCCAGGGAGCACATGGTCCTCAACACAATTGCAAAACAACCTCAACATGGTTGTTATCGCGCCAGATGGTACCGAATACAAGGGCAATGATTTCGCAAATGGACGCTCAACAACGGGTGGAGATGCAGATGATTTGAACAATGTTGAAGTCGTGTTGATTGATCAAGCATCATCAGGTGTTTGGACCATTCGAATTACAGATGTAGCTCACGGGGGACAACGCAGTGATCAACCGTTCGCACTTGCAGTTCGGGGTGCTGGCGTCAATGACTTGAGAAGCGATCCATTGCCTGTTCCAGCTTCATTTGCATTGTCGACCCCGATTCCTCAGGTAAACGAGGAGTGTCAAATTACAATTCAAATCGAAAATCAAGGGGGAGGCTCAGCCGATGGTTTGCGAATCGAAGCTATCGCAGGAACTCAGAATTTGGGAGAAATTGAATTTGACCTCGGCCCAGGTATGATTCGTTGGGCTACATGGGATTGGACTCCAATAAACGAAGGAACACAGGCGATTACCATTCGAATTGATCCGGATAACTTGGAAGAGGAAATCGATGAAGACAACAATTTGTTTGAGATTCCAATTGCCGTCAGTGCCCCAGGCGTCCGTGTCTCGACAGCACAAACGGTCTTGGAAATTGACGACTCGACAGATCCGAGTACATCTTGGCAATTGCAAATTCGAAACACAGCGTTAATTTCGACCAACGCCTCAATCAGTGCCTCAACAGCTACTCGAATCAATAATGGCCAACAAATGAATGGATGGTTACCCTCCTTCACTCAGACATTCTTCGCTTTGAATGGTTCTGAATCCGCTTCAGTTGGATTCACATTGGTACACGGTGAATCACCACTGCCAGGATTATATCAACTGACAATCACGGCCAGAGACGACGATAATAACCTCGAATTCCCCCTCACTTTAACGCTGGATGTTCCGGTTCTTTCCGACGTGGGTTTCCAAGTCCCATTCTCGACATTGCAGGTTCATCCAGTCACTCCAACAGAATTTCAACTTGATGTCGTGAATCAAGGAAACGGTCAGCAAGGATACAATCTATTCCTCGAAGCTCCCTTTGGTTGGCATGTTGGTTTGGACAGTTTAGGTTCATCGATTGGCGCCTCATCAGGTTCCACTGGGGCCATTCCTCTCAATGGTGCACGAACAGTAGAGATGACGGTCACGCCACAATTGGGAACCCCCCCTCCTCCAGGACAAACCTTGCAAACAATCCTTCGAGTTACCTCTCAAGTCGATCCATCACAATGGTGGTCATACACTATTGAAATGCAGATTTCAACCTTCGATTTCGCGACTATAGAGGCGGAATCGATTCCAAATACTCTACGTCCAGACTCTACAACGTATCTCCAATTTACAATCGCCAATCAGGGAAATACACAATTGGTCTTGTACCCCAATGTCGATTCAAGACCTGGTGGTTGGTCTGTGACCACTGGCTTGAGTTCAGTCACAATTGAGACAGGTGAATCCGCCTCATACATGCTTGGTTTGGAAGGCAACGGCCAGGCAGTCGGAGGCCCCATCACACTGCATTTGACTACACAAGATGGATACCGAGTATCATGGGATGGAGACTTGAATGTGGTTGAATTGGCCAAACCTGTTCTAACTTTCATGGGCATCACTGACTCGATGGGAGAATCCATCGCAGAAATTCCCGTTGGTGCCCCTGGATTCATTGCCCAGTGGCAATTGTTCAACGATGGGGTCTCAAGTTGGACGCCTGAATTGAATCTAGATTTACCCGATAACACCTGGGAGGGGATTTGCGACCCCGCCCCAGAACTGTCATCAGGTGGTTCAGCAACCATCAGTTGTATCGTCACAGCACCCATCTTCGCAATGGCTGGTTGGCAACCAGAAATCGGTCTCACTATCTCAGCTGACGGAATTGAAAAATCAGCGAGCGCATTCATGACCGTCGCCTCTCTCCCTAATGTTCAGTGGAGAACACTCTCAATCGAGGAATCGGTTGAAGCAAAGGCCTCTCTGGTTCACCTTGAAGTCACAAATTTGGGCAATACAGCGATTGAAGAGAAGATCATTTTTGACTCACCTTCGGGATGGGTGGTGGAGATTCAAGAATCATCCTTGGTTGACATCGGTATCGACGAAACGCAAGCAATCCGGATCATGGTTACACCTGATTCATCTGGGGAAGGAAGTATTGAATTGAGTTTTGAGAACTCTGACATTCCAGGCTCGGAACATTCGGTTGCTTTGGATGTTGAACGAGATCCGACTCGTTCATCAGAATCTGGAATCACCACGACGATTGCCATCGTTCTTTTACTTGCATTCATCTTTGCAGGTTTGGTCTTTGCAGGACTACTAATCATGCGATTGAGAGAAAGTAATCCGCAACCAAAAGCAGCAATGAGTGCCCCCCCTGCTGGTGCCTTCAGTACACAACTAGCCTCCTCAGAAGTTGTCTGCTGGGGGTGTAACCAACCCATTTCAGGAGTAAGACGCGCATGTCCCGCCTGTGGTGCTCGATATCATCCCAAGGAGTTTGGTTGTGGTGCATCGACGTTGGCCGTTTGTCGCAATTGCCAAGCAGATGTATCCACCTTCATCGAGGAGGGAAGCGTATGAACCGCCAAGGAGGCGTCCTTTTGAGGGGGTCCACACGTCGCCCCCTCATGCGCACACCCGCGCGCGGACGCTGCCTTTGCGTTGTCGCCATGTTTTTGCTGGTCTCATTGAGCCCAATCGTTTCGGCCGAGGTTTCGGTAACGCTCTCTTCAGATTCATCCTCAAAAGAAGCCTCACCGGGCACTCCAGCTGAATATACCATCACAGTTCGAAACACAGGTGATGAAGAGATGACAGTCTCTCTAGCAACCAGCCAAGAACCAGGCGGATGCCAGGGATACAGCAGTACTGTTGAGCAGGTTCCGGGAACCATAGCAGCGGGTTCTTACGAACAGGTCACACTGACTGTCAATGTCACAGAGGGTGATCAAACCGCTGACGACTGTGAAACCACCGTGACCGCCACAGCATCAGCTGCAGAGCCCGGTACTCCAGGTGCGCCAGCACAGGGTGATGTCGCAGTAACGACGACATTGGGCGAAGGTTCTGGAAATGCCGCGCAAGGCGTTGAACTTTCAACCAGTCAAGCTACCAGGAATTACAACAACGGTGCGGCTGAAGTTGAATGGGAAATCACTGTGAAAAATACGGGACAAACTCAAGAAACAATCACACTTGAAATGGACGATTCATCCAGTTGTCGTTCCGATGGCCTAGATGCAACAGTTGATCCAGCGCAAGTGACCCTAAATTCCGACGATGAAGAAACAGTCACGGTTACTGTAGAGGTCCCGGACGGTGAGCAAACAGAAGCGGGTTCACACTGTTTCATTACTCGAGCAACAGTAAGCGCACCTGCGCCACCTCCGGGTACGGACGCCGCCCAAGACAACCTCTCTGTTACACTAAACATTCCAGAGTTACACGAGTGTACAGCTTCACTGTCAACATCATCGATGACCATCGCTCCCGGTGCTTCGCAGTCTGGCAACTTGATTTTGACCAATGATGGTAATAGTGATTGGACAGTCAGTTTTGGGAAATCAGGTGCAAAGGCAAACTGGGTCACGCCCGAAGTCAGCCAACGGAGTTTGCCTTACGATGANGGCAATGGACAGACTGCCATTGCATTTGACGTGACTCCTGACGATAGTCTGCCAGCGAATTCAGCAACTGAAATCCGCATTCGTGGGTTGGATGGAAACAATGAGCGATGCTATGCGATATTGACAGTCACTGTCGGACAATCGTATGGTGCAAGTGCATCTCTTGGGACAAATTACCTGACCAATGTTGACCCAGGTACTACAGATTCGACCAGTCTCACAGTTACCAATCAAGGAAATGGTGCGGACACATTTTCCATCGCTCACAGCCCAGTTCCCAGTGGTTGGACAGTCACGATGAGTTCCACCTCAGTGAACCTTCTTGGAAAGCATGAGCCGGAAAGCGATCGGCAAGAATCAATCAGCGTTGAGGTTTTTGTTCCAATCGATGCTCTCGCTGATGACAGTGTCACAATTACCTTGACTGTAACCAGTGGTGGTGATTCTTCTGTTGAAATTACCGACTCTGTTGAAGTATCAGTGGCTGAGCGTCACGAGGTTGATGGAACTGTTCTTTCCATCGATCAAACGGGTCGAAGCGATCAAAAGGTCGACTTCCCGGTAATCATCTACAACAAGGGCAATGTTCAGGATTCATTCCGTTTGCGTGCCTGTGACCCCAACCAACCGGGTTCAGGATGTACTTCCCCCTCTTGGCAATCGATCTTTGTCGATGAACAAGACAATGAAGTTACTCAGATTTCTCTTGATGCTGGCACATCACAACAAATCTACTTGAGGATTCACATCCAAAGTGAGGATGAAGGTGATTATCTACAGGTCAAAGTCAAGATCAACATCGTCGCTGCACCTTCGAATGAGTACACCAAGACTGTGACTGCACGTGTCTCGAATTATGACTACATGATGCAGTTAATTTTAGCAGAGCCACAAGGTGCACCCGATTCACTGAGTGTGACATTGCCACCGGGTGGCGAGGCGACTGTACCGATGCTTGTCAGCGATGTGGGGACATCTCCATACATTGAATCCGCACTCTTCACAACCGAGGGAATGGATTCTACAATCACCACCTCATTGCGCATTAATGGCATCGAAGTAGGCATTGGTACAACCCCGTATGAAATTTCAGACGATAATTTGGCCTACAATGTGAGTCTTACATTCAGTGTCATGGGCTCTGATCAGGGCCTCAATGGTGAAGCTGGTGTGGTCAAGGTATGTGCTGCATCCATGCGCAATACTGCCAACCCCTCCTGTGTTGATGTTGTCATTACCATTGAGACGGTTCACAAACTCGATGTCGTTATTCAAGGAGGTCCCGATAAGAACACCACACATCCTGAGTTCTCGGACTTCTTGGTTCAAGTGACCAACAGTGGAAATATCGAAGAGCAAATTGAAATCACTTCAACAGAAGGTTTGCGAGGATGGACAGTAGACATAGAACAGACGGATTTGATTCTGTACCCCGGTGAAACCGAAGTCATCCGCGTACGTGTCAAACCACCTGTGGATTTACCTGTTGAAGATGAATTTGAATTTACAATAATTGTGACGCCTGAAAGTTGCGAAGTTTGTTCCCAACCGGTCGACATGTCGGTGAAGGCAACTCACCCGGAAACGCCGGAATGGGTCAACTACCTTCTTTGGTCTGTTTTCGGTACACTGCTACTAGGAATTCTAGTAACTGTCATGCTGAATCGACGTCGTAGCATTGGTGTCTAGTTTTGATTCCAGCCGATTGCTTGCCGGATATGCTTATGATGCCTCTTTGAGTCGAGACACTCAAGGAACCCTACGGGTTCCCTTGAGGCTTGGAAATGACCTCTGTATCTGCAGACTATCTTTCGCTTGGATTGATGACTCTCGTGGGCATCCTTTTTCCTCTCAGCGCCTTCATCTTGAACCGGTTTTTCAGGCCCATGCCTGACCCAAATGATCCGACCAAACTACGCAGTTTTTTACTCAAGGGATATGAAACAGATCAGTCTCTTTACGTTCGGCGTTTGAGTACATATGAATGTGGTGCAGACCCCGTCGGAGATGCAATGATTGATTTCCATTTCCAATATTATTGGTATGCGATTATTTTCCTGGTGTTTGATATTGCATTCATGTTCCTCGCCTTTGGCGGCGTGGTTGCCATGAATGCAGACCATACATCTGCACCCGGTGCTGCTGGTGGAATTGAAGCTGCTACGGGTTCATTGGTGACACTACTTGTGTTCCTTGGCCTGATGGGGCTGGGCGTGTGGTACGTGTTCCGAAAGAGAGGAAGAATCTACATTTGAGGTGAAAAAATGGACGAAGGACAAAATTACACCGCATTCAGTAGCCGTGGTCTTCTTGATATGATTGGTGACCTCAACGATAAGGCTCTTGAGGCAAGCCGTATGAAGGATTTTATCGGTGTACTAGGGGGACGTTTCTTCAACTGGGCTCAGCGGAAGTCCCTGTTCCCGCTTCACCTTGGGATCAAATGCTGTGCATTGGAAATGGCTGCTGCGGGTGCACCACGGTTCGATGCAGAGAGCTTCGGTGTTGTATTCAGAAGTAGTCCACGACAATGTGACGTACTGCTGGTGAACGGACCCATATCGAAGAAGTTCGCCGACCCCATTGTTCGACTATGGGAGCAAATGCCTGAGCCAAAGTGGTGCATTGCAATGGGCGAGTGCGCAATTTCGGGAGGTCCATATTTCCAATCCTACAACATCCTAGAGGGCGTTGACACAGTCATCCCCGTCGACGTGTATATTCCAGGTTGTCCACCACGACCCGAAGCCTTGATTGATGGTTTTGGGAAGTTGCGTGAGAAAATTATCCGCATCGGTGCTGTACCGAGTGAGGAGACTGAAGCCCGAGGCGCACCGATTATCGTCGCGGATGATTGAGGGATTGAGATGGCAAAGGAAGTCAGTGCAGCACAAGTTCAAGCTGCTGCCGAAGATATTTTGGCAGACATCACCGATTTCGGTGACGCAGTTCAGGCTGAGATTCGCAACCATACCGGCGGTCGTCGAAAGAACGCCTACGTTTACATCGAGGTCGCTGCTACCGAATGGCGAAACCTTGCCAAGTGGCTCAAGAAATCAAAAGGCGTCGACCATTGTTCGATGATAACAGGNATCCATTGGCCTGAGAACGCTGAGGCCGCATGGCAAGTGGTGGTTCACCTCATTCGCACAGGCGTCTATAATCCAAAGGTTGTCGATAAGCGTGTACATGAAACCAAGGTCGACATCGAAGGACTATCGGTCAGCGACACACCGCTTGAATTTGAAATTTCGATGACACTTCCTGACAGTCGTACCCCCTCAGTCCCAAGTGTTGCTGACATTTGGGTCGGTGCAGATTGGAATGAGAAGGAAACATGGGACCTGGTCGGCATTGATTTCGAAGGCCACAAGGGTATGCGCCGTGTCCTATTGCCGCACGATACNCCTACTGGATATCATCCACTTCAAAAACAACACAAGTTGCGCTATCACGATTTCAATGAAATGTATGATGATGCGCAAGGATTCGGTCGCAAACCCGAAGATTCAGGGAGGGTGAAGTAATGGCAGAAATGTGGATTTCAATGGGACCTCAGCATCCCATGACACACGGTCTGTGGACACTAAAAGTCAAAATCGATGGCGAGACCGTTGTCGACACTGAACCTNATTTGGGCTACATTCATCGCGGCGTCGAAAAAATTTGTGAAGCCAGAGACTTCACTCAAATTACCACTTACTGTGATCGACTTTGCTATGCAAGTGCAAACACTTGGTCGCATGCTTACATCTATGCAGCCGAAGACCTGCTTGAGGTAGAGGTACCAGAACGTGCAGAATACATTCGAATGATTGCCGTTGAATTACAACGGATAGCTAGCCACTTGATGTGGCTTGGAGCGTATTGTCCTGATGTTGGCAATTTGACTGGATTGGTTTGGTGTCTGCGCGAAAGAGAGTTGATGATGGATTTGCTTCAGGAATTGGGTGGTTCCCGAATGCACTACAATTTCCCAAGAGTTGGCGGTGTCAAACGAGATTTACCGATTGGATTTGCAATGCGATGCAAGGCTAAACTCAAATTGTTCCTTGATCGAATTCAAGAGTATGAAGCGCTACTTGATGAAAGTACAATTTTCCTTGTTCGTACACAGGGTGTCGGTTATGCGAAGGCAGAGGAAATGATCAATCATGGTGTAACGGGTCCAAACGTACGTGCAGCAGGTCACAACTACGACGTCCGTTGGGCACACCCCTATTCCGTGTATGACGAATTGGATTGGGAGCCTGCAGTCGAACGCCCATCAATCAAGGGTAGTGATTGCTACGACCGATACCGTGTCCGTGTCGAGGAAATGCGTCAAAGTGCATTGATGATTCTCGATTCGTTTGACCACTTCCCCGGTGGTGCAGATACACATTACTCAAAAGAAGATGACAAGATTTTCACAGAAAATATCTGGGGTAAAGCACCCGCTCGTGCGGCAGAAGGACAAACAGGATTCCACCACTTTGAGGATAGCCGTGGTGAATCAATGTTCTACCTAAGCGGCGGTGGCGCTGAACGTGGAAAGCACCCTTACCGAGTCTCTATCCGCAGCCCCATGTTCATCACAATCCCATACGCGAGCAAGTGTATGATCGGATACAAGATTGCAGACATTCCAGCCATCATGGGATCATTCGATCCTTGCATTGGGGAGACAGATAGGTGATACAATGGCAACTGAAGATGTTCTTGACATTCGCGGTTGGGTTCATGCCGCAACCGATTTCATCGCAGAAAACACCGTCGGGATGTCACGGCACTGGGAATACACCGACAGTGTCTCAATGTTCCTGACTGAATTTCTGATGGCCGTTCTTGCCTTTAGCGGAATCATGGGTACATTGCCTGTGCTGCTATGGATGGAACGTAAGTTACTCGGACGATTCATGGATCGTCGTGGGGCTCGTACCTCCCTTCGTAGTTTATGGATTGGTGAGAACGGAGTTACAGCAGGTGAGTGGTGGAATCAGTTGCCGTTTGGCACTGGTGTGCCCGTGGGCATGCTCAATCGCACACTGAATGATTTGGCTGGCAATGATCACGAATTGGAAGTNGTCTCTCGAGTTAACAATCGTTCATGGCATGGTGTTTGGTGGCTCCTACCAGGATTTTTCCAAAATGTTGCGGACGGTATGAAGTTCCTCACCAAGGAACACATGGTCCCAGAAAAAGCCGATCGATATGTGTTTGAAGTGGCCCCATTCCTCATTATCGCAACGACAGTAATGTGTTTCACCTTCATCCCACTGGGTCCACATTATTACTCAAACAATGCAGAAATGTCCATTCTGTTCTTAATGGCAGTCTTCAGTGTCGCGCCTTTAGGTGTATTCTTTGCAGGATGGTCATCAAACAACAAGTACACGCTACTTGGAGGGATTCGATCCGCGGCTCAACTTACCGCTTACGAAATCCCTCTATTGGTTGTCGTGTTGAGCGTAGTAGTACTTTCAGGATCATTCAACTTGATTGAAGTCATTGAATTCCAAGCTGACAGTGGTGTTTGGAATGTATTCCTGATGCCACTGGGTGCAGTGCTGTTCATTGTCGTCATGGTCGCTGAAGTTGAGCGAATCCCCTTCGATATGCCTGAAGCTGAGGCCGAACTGGTTGAAGGTTGGTGGACAGAATACGGTGGAATGCGCTGGGGCCTAATGTTTGCATCTGAATATTTGCGAACCTACGCAGCATGCCTACTGTTTGCTCACTTCTTCCTTGGAGGTTGGGAAGCACCATTTGAGGATACCATACCCTACATCAGTTATGTCCCGCATATTGTTTGGGTACTGCTGAAATCCTGGTTCATGTTCATCTTCTTCGTGTGGTTCCGCGCAGCTCTCCACCGAGTTCGAACCGACCAGATCTTGGAATTTGGATGGCGCTGGTTACTTCCACTCAGTTTGGTGAACCTAGCCATTGCAGCCGCACTTCGCCTTTGGGTGTATGACGGAATCAATGAGGANTGGCCAATTCTCATTCCAATTCTAATTACATCAATCAGCCTCGCGCTGTTCATCCTGCTCTCCATTGATGAAGATCCAGAAGCACTGGAGGCCCAAATCCGGCCATTCAGTGTCCAGACAGTAGACGTGGCCGGTCCTGGCCAGCACAGGGAGTGATACCAATGGCATACCACAAGCACGCAACGCCAAACTTCCGAAATCTGGTTGTCCGCCCGATGTGGATTACACTCAAGGCTGCACTACGAACTCTCCCAATAATCGGTCGCTGGAAATTCCTTCAGGCACACGGTACCAGCAAAGCCTACCATGGACAAGAAACCAAGCTTTGGGATGAAGAAAAACTAGCCAGCATGGATGAATTTGATCGCTCACGCTATGAGGCACTCAGTGAACAAACCTATGCAGCAGACCGAGAAACTACGGAACTGTTCCCCTACTTTGAACGCCCAGTGACCGTAATGTATCCTTACGANCGTCTTGAAGAGATGGAGCCTTGGTTGTTCGTACCGGGCAACTACAATGGCCGAATCGGTGTCATTTGGGAGACCTGTACTGCATGCAAGGCCTGCGTTCGTATTTGTCCCAATGATTGCCTCCACATGGAAACAGAAACCCGTGTCAATGTTCTTGATTTGGCCGAGGAGGGCGATGACAATTACGGATACGGTGTTGAACTTGAAGTCGGCGGTATGGCTGCACGACGCCTTGAGGGAAGCAAAGAAGCAGCGGCTAACTTCGAACTTTCAATCTCACACGCACCTCCACCTGAAGAATACGAATTTGGCGAGGTGATCAACCTCTCTGGAGATACTGTCAGCGTGCGCTGGAATGCTTCTGGAACAACGGAGGACGTTGCTGCTGGAGATTTGCTTGGTGCAGAAGTGGACATCGTCTCTGGTCGTATTGATATTGGGCGCTGTATGTTCTGTGGTTTGTGTATGGAATCCTGTCCATTCAACTCGTTCTTCATGACCAATGAATACGATGGTATGTCAGGATTTACCCGCGAAGATCTTTGGTTTGAGGCTGATAGAACACGCGTGTTGCCTGTTCAACATGCGGAAGCCGTTGACCGTGAATTGGCAAAGCGTGCAAACCAAGCACGAAAGAAGGCAGAGAAAGCAGCCGCGAAGGCGGCCGGTTCGGAGGCATGAAGATGGAACTACCTGGCATCATCATGGATCCTATTGGAGATATTTTTGGTTCCGTCGAAGGGATTGCTTTTGGCATACTCTCTGTAATCGCCATTGCTGGTGCCTTGGGCACAGTTTATTCCAAGCGTGTTGCTCACTCAATGTTGGCTCTCATTATGTGTTTCTTTGCTGTTGCAGGTGTATTCCTAATGGCCAATGCTGAGATGTTGGCTGCGATTCAAATTCTAGTGTATCTCGGCAGCGTCATGCTGGTATTCGCCTTTGGTGTAATGCTTTCACGTCGACAAATCATGGAGGAGGATTTCGAATGAGGCTCATCAGCACAGCTGCTAGATTGGGCATCATTGGAATGCTTGGTCTATTGCTTGCAGTTCTCATGGACCCTGCCAATTGGGGTACGGGTTCATCAGGAGAATTAACCACTCTGGAATTTGCCACTGCGGTACTCGATGACTGGGCCTTCACATTGGTCATCCTTGGTGCTCTATTGACCATGGCGATGGTGGGTGCAGCATATCTGGTCCGTGACGAACGTGAAATCAATCTGATGTGGGAACTTCATGGAGGTGAAGAAGAATGATCGAACCTACATGGATTGCAGGCTTAGGCGCGTTCCTATTTTGCATTGGATTGGTTGGAGTCTTCACCCGCAAGAATGCAATCATCGTCTTGATGTGTATCGAAATCATGCTCAATGCGGTCAATCTGAATTTTGTTGCAGGTGCGATGCATTACAACAACATCGACGGTTGGGTATTCACTTCAGTGGCAATCGCCATCGCAGCAGCGGAAGTTGCAGTCGGTTTGGCGATTTTCTTGGCGCTATACAGCAAGCGGGGTACGATTTCGATGGATGAGGTTACGCTGCTGAAGCATTAGGAGGGAAATGTATGGGAGAACACAGCAAAGCAGAATGGAACCTACTGTTACCGGTTCTAGCCATGATTTCCTTCCCTGGAATTCGAATGGCCATGGGCTTCGAAGCGATTGAAAGCGCTTTCTTGATTGTTGCCGTACCCTTGTTAATCTTCCCCGCCATTCTGATTATTGGTCAGATGAACAAAGGTGAAGATTGGTGGAAGAATCAACTGAAGGAGGGCGGAATCGTTGCGCTCGCTGGATTGATGATCACACTCTCGTTGACTGTTTGGTTGATTGTTGAATTCTTGGTACATCATGCCGAATTCGGTGCACAAGGGACCATCCTTGACTGGATTCACTTTGAAGTTTTGAGTTCGAATGGTGATTGGGTAACATCAACCCTGAGCTTCGGACTGTGGATTGATAGCGTCTCACTCACCGTCCTATTCGTAGCCGCATTCCTCTGTTTTCTCATTTGCTGGTTCGCCATTGGATACATGACCACAGATCATCAGAATGAAGACCGCAATCACCGATTCTTTGCCGAGTTTGTCTTGTTTAGCATGGGCATGTTCGGTATGGTCCTCGCGGACAGTTTCCTCTGGTTGTTCATTTTCTGGGAAATCATGGGCCTCTGTTCCTACTTACTGATTGGATTCTATTGGGAAAAGCCCAGTGCTGCTGCCGCTGCGAAGAAGGCTTTCCTCACCACACGCGTAGGAGACGTATTCCTCATGGTCGGCTTGTTCATGCTGTATGATTTGTATCACAGTCTTGAGTTCGCTGTCATTTTCGGTGACCCAACTCTAGGTGGAACCATCCAGGGTTCAGAACTTCAGTGGCCACTGATTATGATGTTCATTGGGTGTGTAGGAAAGTCTGCCCAATTCCCCCTCCATGTATGGTTGCCCGACGCGATGGAGGGTCCAACCCCCGTCTCCGCGTTAATTCACGCTGCAACCATGGTCAACGCCGGCCTGTATCTTGTCGCACGAATGTTCCCTATCTTTAGTGAAGCCAGCTTCGAGGGCGCATTATCCGATGTAGCGATGTTGATTGCTTGGATTGGTGGAATCACCGCATTCATGGCTGCATTCATCGCCTTTGTTGCCAACGACATCAAGCGTGTTTTGGCCTATTCGACCATGAGCCAATTGGCGTATATCTTCACCGGATTGGGTGCAGCCTGTTGGTTAGCGAATGAAGGATATGAGAAGTACGCTCTGTTTGCATTTGGAGCCGCATTATTCCACTTGTTCAACCACGCCATGGCTAAAGCCATGCTGTTCATGTCCTCTGGCTCAGTCATCCATGAGATGCACCATGCACACGAGCACGCACACGGCGATGGTGACGAAGGAGACCATCATCACTTCGATCCTCAAGACATGCGAAACATGGGTGGCCTTGCCAGTAAGATGCCAGTGACCAGCACTGCCATGATGCTAGGCTCGATGTCCATCATTGGCATTCCACTGATTGGTGGATTTTGGTCTAAAGAGGGCATCGTTGGACAAGCCTGGAACGTTTATCTCAAGGGCGGGGAAATGATTCTCTTCCCTGCCATTTTGGTTTTGGCAACTGCAGGCATGACGGGCTTCTACATGTCACGCATGTGGTTCATGACCTTCGCTGGAAAACCGAAGAGTGATGTTGTCGAGCATGTGCATGAAGATACGCAGTGGATTAAGACACCCCTAATCACGTTGTCAATCGTCACAGCCTTCAGTGGATTCCTGCTTGCTTGCGGTCACTTTGTGTATTGGCTATCTGATCCTGAAAGTACGAAAGGGTCACATTTTATGACAGATTTATTCAAGCATCCAATCGATGCGATTCTCTACGAGCTTGAGCATGCCTTCCTGCCCGAAGACAATACACTGAAGATTGTTGGTTGGACTGCAATTCTACTTTCCGCTGGACTGGGCCCATTCATCGCAGCTCGAATGCATGGAGGCCATCTTTCCGAAGGTGAAAGAGCCATCCCTCTCACATCATGGTTGATTCGATACTCAGGTAGTGTCGGACATACAGATGTAGGTGATCTTGCCGAGGGTGGATTTGCAACTGCTTTGCACAATCGCTTGTACATCGATGATGCATACGAATGGATGATTTCGAAAACCCTGCTACCACTCGCAAAGATTTCGGCATGGATTGACAAGAATTGGGTGGATGGAGTCATCAAGGGTATAGAGGGTGGTTCACAATGGCTCAGCACATGGATTCGCCAATACACAACTGGTCGAGCCAGCGACTATCTGTTGATGACAGCCATTGGGATGCTGATTTTTGTCGGTATCCTTTGGGGGGTGGTTTGAGTGCAAATTGCAGATTTGATTACCATTTTGGGCAACCCGTTGACTGTCATGACTCTGCTCCCAATCTTGGGCGCACTGTTACTCATGTTGGCTCATTGGTTGGCTAATGCAGAAATGCGTGTCACGCTGGAGAAACCCATCCGAGCCGTCAATTTCACCCTCGCCTTGCTGATGTTTGTCCTTGCAACAATGATTGGTTTAGAGAAATCATTTGACCTAGGTTGGGGTGAATATCTCTATCAAAATTGCTTAGCAGGAGAAATCGGAACAGGTAGTTGCACCCTCATTGGTAGCATCGGTGTATCTTGGCACGTGGGTATTGACGCTCTTTCATTCCCGATGGTCTGGCTCACAACCTTGTTGATTCCAATCACCATGATTGTTGAGTGGGATGCCAAGAAGGGCGCTTACTTCCACAGCCTGATTCTAATGATGGAGGGTGCATTGATCGGTGTGTTCGTGAGCCTCGATTTATTCGTCTTCTATGTCTTCTGGGAATTGACACTGATACCGATGTTCTTCTTGATTCTGATGTGGGGTGGTGAAGACCGCCGATATGCTGCGCAGAAGTTTTTCATCTACACCTTTGCAGCAAGTGTCTTCATGCTCGCAGGTATTCTTGTGATGTACTTCAACAACGATGCCAATTGGGTAGGGAACATTACTGGGAAGTCGTTTGACTTCGTCCTCATGTCTACTCAAACCAATTTCATTGCATCTGAAGGCCTTCGGAGTCTTGTTTTCCTGTTGATGTTGATTGGCTTCGCAACAAAGTTGCCAAGCGTCCCAGTCCACACTTGGCTACCTGACGCCCACGTTCAGGCGCCTACAGCCGGCTCGATGCTGCTGGCAGGTGTGATGCTCAAAATGGGTGCCTATGGATTCCTACGTCTCGGAGTGACCCTTTTCCCAGATCAACTGATTGAATTCCAAACCTTACTCCTTGTCTTGGGAATGATTAGTTTGGTGTACGGCGCCGTTGTTTGTTTGGGCCAGTTGAACCTCAAGCGCATGGTCGCATATTCATCAGTCAGTCACATGGGATTGATTTTCCTTGGTATTGCTACTCTTGAGCCACTTGGAATCGCCGGTGCGATATTCATGATGTTCGCACACGGAATCATTAGCCCACTACTGTTCGCGGTTTGTGGATCATTCAAACACCATTATCACACTCTAGAAATTGATTCCATGCGAGGCTTGGCAAAGCATAGTCCCTGGATGAGTGGCCACATGATGGTTGGTTGGATGGGCAGCCTTGGTCTACCACTCATGGCAGGCTTCGTAGCTGAGGTCGCTATTCTTATCGCCTTCTACATGGCCTTCGGTTGGTGGGTCTTGCTCCCTGCCATCACCCTTATCGTCACAGCTGCGTATTACCTCTGGAGCATGCAACGAACGATTTTCGAAGGTGGTCGAGATGACCATGACCACCCCATTGCCAAACTACCATCGACACTGCATGGAGAATCTCCCCGTGATGTTACATGGCATGAGAACACAGGCATGCTGATACTCGGTGTGCTGGCTGTGATTTTCGGAATTTATCCTGACTTCTTCGGAATGTTCGAAATGATGTCAGATTGGGCGACTCTCTTGGTGACCATGGAGGTGAATCCATGAATCTAGGAAACCTGTTTGCAGGTCCAGATATGGCCAGTCGTTTGATGCCAGAGTGGATATTGATTCTCGGAATCATCGCCATGCTCGTCGTACCAAACCTCGGAAACGCAACATTCAGGCTGCCAATTCCAGGGAAGTCTTGGCGGATACCATACTTGATCGGCGGTAAGCGATTTTCTCTAACAGGCGATCCACGGTTGCCGAAGGCCATTGCTGCATTCACCTTGTTTGCCTCATTCATCACTGCCCTCCTCAGCCAAATGATTGACTCAGGAGTGGGCATCGCAGAGACCTGTATTGCTGTTGCAGAGGGCAAGGTTGAGGTTGGAGATAACTGGTGTGGCAAAGATGCCACTATCCTCAAGGTGGACGCATTTAGCAGATTGATGGAGATGATGTTCACTGCTGCACTTCTTCTCGCAGTCTTGGCCAACTGGGACCGTCTTCCAGCAACACCAGTAAACAGAATTCCAACCAAGAAACAGCGCGACGAGGGTGTCGAATCTCGCAGACTCCATCGTCTGCTCAATAACCGTCGTCAGGTCGACTTCTCCTTGCTCATCCTGATGGTTGCATTGGGAATGTCAACCGTTGCCCTATCCACCAATCTGTTCATGCTCTTCGTCGGCCTAGAGTTGGCTAGCATGGCTTCATATGTCCTGATTTCGTTCAACAAAGAAACTGAAATTGGTCCTGAGGCAGGCGTCAAATATTTCATCGTTGGAAGCGTTGCGAGTGCCGTAGGTTTGTACGGTCTATCGATGCTTTACATCTGGAATGGAGATCTTTCAATCGCCAGTCTATCAAGTGCTTGGGCTGCGGGTCCGAATGGAATGGCCATCATCGGTTTGGCAATGATGTTGGTTGCATTTGGATTCAAGGTTAGCGCTGTACCATTCCACTTTGCTGCTCCAGATGCATATGCTGGTGCAAGCGGCCCAGTTGCTGGTGTTTTGTCCACGGCAAGTAAGGGGATGGGTTTCGTCGCACTGATGCGTGTTCTAATCGGAGTCACGCTAGTCGATGATGGCAGCGAATGGACGATTCTCATTGGTGCTGTCGCAGCAATCACCATGACATGGGGTAACATTGCGGCTCTTGGAAGCCACAATCCAAAGCGTATGCTGGCTTACTCAAGTGTTGCACATGCCGGATACATGTTGGCTGGTATCGCCGCAATTGGGGCGTTGGGCCCAGGTTCAGGAAGCGAATTGATTGCTACTGCGCTCATTTTCCACCTTGTTGTGTTGGTTGCATTCAAGTTAGGTGCNTTCCTTGTGATTACACTGTTGGAATGTGACAATAACCGTGGCCACAAACTCGAGCACTATTACGGGCTTGCACGTCGCGATCCACTTCTCGCAGTCTCAATGATGATCTTCATGTTGGCACTTGCAGGTGTCCCACCTCTGTCTGGATTCTTGTCCAAGTTGATGATGGTGAGTGGTATCATCTCCAGCACGGTTGGAGATGCAGCAGGCGCCAATCTTTCCGAGGCGATGAGTTCACTGTCGTGGGTTTTCTGGTTAGCCATCCTGGTCTTCATTAACAGCGCCATCTCGTTGTTCTATTACCTCCGCATCTGTGTCGTGATGTTCTTTGAGGAAACCGATCGCATGGCGGTTCCACGTGCTCCATTGATTCGAATTACAATCATGTTGTGTACTATGGGTGCGGTTGTCTTTGGGTTTGGTCCATTGGCAGATGTCTTGGCGGCAGCGGCTAACGATGCCGCATTGGCATTGTTTGGTTGAGTTGTAGTTGTAGCCACCACCCAACTCCGAGTTTTCGCCTCCGTGTTTATGTAGGGTGGTCGATTCGCGAGACTGTTACCATGGGTAGACGNAGAGAGGAAACTGTTGACGAAGAGCTCCTAGCACAGCTAGAGGGTGGCTCTAGTGACAAGATTCGAGTTCCACTTCCCAACGAGAGAATCAACGAAATGTTCGCCATTGCAGATCAAATTTTGGGNGGTCGNCGTGTTCGCGTAGTGTGTGCAGATGGAGAGACTCGATTGGCTCGGATACCAGGAAAAATGCGCCGTCGACAGTGGGTTCGAGAAGGTGACCTGATTGTTGTTCAGCCCTGGGACTTCCAAGATTCAAAGGCGGATGTCAAGAAGCGTTACTCAAAGACTCAATCACTCTATCTTTCTCGCAAAGGTGTCTTGCCCGAAATTGTCGATGTATTCGGAACAGGAACCGAAACTTGGGATGATTTGGATGATGCTGGAATTTTTGGTGGAGAGCCTAGTTCTAGCCCTCAAGTTGTTGAAGAAATCACCGAAGAAACTGAGGAAATCGAAGAGTCATCAGGCGAAGACGATTTGTTTGAGGCCGAGCCCAATGCGTCGCCACCGACGGAAGAACCAGAGCCGTTCGAGGAAGATGTCACCGACGATGACATCGACAGCTTGTTCGGTCCTGCATAGGAGGGATGTTCATCGCGCGACGCCGGAAGGCACGACGCGAAAGCGACTCGCGTGATTGGACTGATTTGAGCGATTCCACCAATCGAGATTTAGATGCAGATCCCACGCCTGTTGAGAAACAAATCGAGGCAGAAAATATCGCACTTGCTGAAGAGAAGTGGAAGGCTGACGAGGAAGCCTTAGCACACGCCGAAATGGACAAAAAATTAGACTCTTGGACTTGGATGAANGAAAAAAAATATGCAACCATGTTCAAAGAAATTGAACATCGGTTGGAAGGAGCATTGGGTAAAGGCCAGTTTGAGTGGGTTGATCGACGTGTTTTCGACCAAGTATTTGATCAACGCACGCTTCTATCCGTATACAAACTCATGCAACAGGGACATATCGATACCCTCGATTGGCCCATTGCAAGAGGCAAGGAAGCACATGTATTTCATGCGACAACTCCCAACGGTGTAGCTGCAGTCAAAATTTTTCATACAAGTAATGCTGTGTTCAAGGGATTGATGCAATATATCGAGGGTGACCCTCGGTTTGGAGGTCTTCGNCGCCGTCATCATGAATTGGTCAATATCTGGGTTCGCAAGGAACACAGAAACATGATGCGNATGTCNAATCACGGTCTACAAGTCCCCGAACCTCATGCGCTTTTTCGAAACGTTTTGGTCATGGATTATCTTGGTGATCAAGATGGACCAAGCCCTAGATTGAGAGACGTTGAGGTTAGTGAACCAGGTCCAGTATTTGATGAACTGCTAAACTGGTTACGAGATTGCTGGCAGAAAGCAGAATTGGTACATGCAGATTTCAGTGAATACAATATTTTGTGGCACCAAGGTGAACCTCGTGTCATCGACGTTGGTCAAGCGGTGACGAGTACACATCCTCATGCTGAGGAATTTTTGGTTCGNGATGTTACTCGATTGGTCGAGTGGGCAAAGCGACAAGGTGTTGAGGTAGATATTGCCGAAGCGATGGCCAATGTGTTGTACTGATTACTCTTCTTCGAATCCAATCGATTCGTCATCAGCGAGTTCCATCATTTCCTCAACTGCATTGCCATCAGAGGGGTCGACTTGAGCATCTTTGTATCTTCGTTCCCTTTTTCGACGTGCAGCTTCTAGTCCTGGAACAAGTGTNGCAAATCGTTCACCATCGTCTCGCAAATTTATCGATTCTAAATTTCGNGAGGTCATCCNCNTTTTCCTTCGTTCCGTCTCAAGGTGTTTCAGTACAGAGGAATGTTCTGCACCCTGCAAAAGACGTTCAATGGCTTGACCCGCTAGGGGCAACCCATCTTCATCACCGATGATGACCACAGTTGAACCATAAATCACAATCTCAGCTCCAGAGTGTTCCTCAATCAACTCACGAATTCGACCATTGCGACCAATCAATCGACTGCGAATCCTACGCTGCTGATTTGCATTTTTACCAACATATTCTCGCATGTCGTATAGCATCAAGTGATGGTCATCTTTGAGCAATTGAAGGGCCCTTTCAGGATTCATCCCTCGACCAATCGCACGAATCACGTCAGGGAATTTCATACGTGTAATCGGATCAAAATCATCCTTCCAAACAACTGAGACATCTCCACTGTTTGAATCGATGTGAATCGTTGAATTTGTGGCCTCTTCCAAAGCTCTTCGAGTCGCGCCTTTGCGACCGATGAGAACCGCGATACGATCCTGAGGGATTCGGGCCAAGCCTTCCATCAGAACCCGCGACCAAGGACTCCTCTTTCAAGACGCCGCTTCTCGTCGGTTTAGAATACTGCTTGCAAATAACCCCACAATTAACAAAATCAGTAGATTGGGGATGAACCCGCTCACAGAGCCGATGACTTGTGGATCTGCAGCTCCAATCAAGAGGAAATACTCGTTGTTCCCTTCATCTCGCTCAGGGATTGATTCATCCGGGTCGACAATCACACGAATGTCGAATTCCCCGGCTGTCAACAAAGTGATATTCATNGAAATTTGTTCTTGCTGATCTATGAAACTGCCCGATGGGAGGATTACTGAATTCAGAGTGGTCCAATCGGTTAAGGAATCACGACTTGCCGGGGCACTTTGGATGCTGACAACCACACTTCCCGAATAGAATTCATTGGTCTCAATTTGGGCTTCTAACAATACAGGGTCTTGTGTACCTGCACGTACAATCAAGCGATTTAGAGACGCATCAGATATTGTGAAATCAAGCCCTGGAAGGATGAGGAAGTGCGATGCCGCGGTAATCGCCGAGTTCCCTGCGGAATCGACGAGTGTTGCTCTCAAAGAGAGATATTGTCCCGCTCGTGTCGACCAATCGATGGCCGAGGATAGATTGCCAGAAGTACCTGAACCTACACTCAACCAATCTGTCGAAATATCGGGGACGGAACCCGCGCCATTTGCATCAAATCCATATTCGATGTTACAGGATGAAACATCGATACCAGAGTTGGCATCGGTCGCATCAATACTCACNGCCAGAGAACCGATTAGTGAATCAGTGATTTCTGAACCGAAAACCCAGCCTCCTGCAATCGGTGCGGTACGATCAACCATCATNGTGACACTATGTGCNTCTCCAATGTTTCCAACCTTGTCTACTGCTCTGAATTGGATCGTGCGAATTCCNTCATTCAATCCCATACTTCCAAATCCTGCTGAACCAATGTCCGACCATTCATCAGCACTATCTCGCACATGATAGGTTTCGATACCAGATCCACCATTGTCAGTCGCATTNCTTCCCAAGCCATTGAAAATCAATGTCGCTGAATCACTCCAAGAATTTGGAGNAACAGAAAGAGTGGGAGCCCCAACTTCGGGGCCCGTACGATCAATTCCAATGTGAATCGAAGTCTGAGCAGAATTACCGCCTTCATCAAAAACNGACAGAACGGAGGTCCACTTTCCTTCATCTAAATCACCAGGTGACCAAGCCCAACCATTCAGTAGTGTACCGGGACCATCCTGAGCCGGCGTTCCTGAGCCGGGGACATTGGTGAGGGTCGCGTGCGATAGATGCGCATCGGTTGCGCTCCATGCAAAATCAAGTGTTCCAGACTCCACTGTAGTGAACCAGGCTCGATTGATCGTCGATGAACCATCCCCAATAATGGCATTGGAAACACTGAGTGAGAGACCACTTGGGGCGGTGTTGTCGATGGTGAACGTTGGGCTGAGCACCCATCCCGTTGTTGAGGAATTAGTGAATGTTCCCTGTGCCCTTAATTGATATTCTCCATCTGAATGTGCACTTGTGTCCCATGCAGTTAGCCACGGGGCATTGGTAATGTTGGCTACCGATGACCAAGTTGCTCCTTCAAGGACTTCGATGTTAATGTAATCCATGTCGGCTACATTGGTTGTACGAACGGTGTAAGTTCCCGAGATTACTTGCCCTTCATCCGGGCCACCACTGAAGTCAAAATCATCACTTCGTCCAGTGGCTGCATCGACTGAAACCCAGCCACCATGGGGAGCCATACAAAGCAGAATGACCACTAAGGGGGCGAGAACCAAGCGGCGAGACAGCATCGGCACCAAACCTTCCACTGTGCGCCCCATCCTTCAAGCCTTTCCAATGGGAGTCGCGACACCATCGCTTGCAAGGGGTTTTTTGGGGGATTCGGGAAGCAGTTTGAAGTGCCTCGCCTGTTCTCCTTAACACATGGAAAGGCCCATGCTTCGGCAAATTCTGTGCGCCCTACTGTTCGTGGCTCCTATTTTGTTCACATTGCCGGTCAACGGTGAACAATCAGGCAGTATTGCATTCAGCACCGAAGGACTTGCAATGACTCCCTCCTCACCAGTCGAAGGTGGAGATGTCACGTTCACATTATCTTTACAGAACGTTGACAATATCATCGCAGAAGATGTTGTGGTTGAATTTCATAAGAACAACTACGTATCGGGAGACCCATCTGCATTGTATAGCATAGATATTGATGCAAACGAGTTTGAGGATGTTGATTTTGTTTGGACCAATCTCGCTTGGGGTGATGGTGAACAGACATTGGTCATTCGAGTTAATCACAATAACAATCCTGTTTTTATTTCACAAGATTTTTCTGTTCAGGGCCTGGCCAATTTGCGATTTTCTCATTTTGAACTCAATCCTGAATCGGGTGGATATGAAGGTGAATCGATTGAAGTTGAGATTCAAGTCGAGAATGCGGGTCACGCAGACACACCAGGTAGCCATCTCGAGTTGACAATAGCCGGTAGTCAG
>PATG01000011.1 GCA_002713555.1 Planctomycetaceae bacterium | reverse complement strand
TAAGCTCAGCTTAGTTTTAAGTTGATGAAGTTGAAATATGGCTCATATCCTGATTTATTTTCTGCCTGTTTTGCTATTGATTTTTTATTGTTTTATGACCGTGTTCATGGTTGTCTCCGAATCCATCCCCGTCAGCATCCCGCCACTGAGATGCATCCTGTGGGAATCGATCTCCCTGATCTGACCAACCATCACCATCGGTATCTGTACAACCGAATCGATCACCACTGCTGGTGCCAGGTGTTTCTTGACAGCGATCGCCTTCAAATCCTGCTTGCTCATCACCATAACCATCACCATCGGAATCCTCCCATTGAGTCGGTTCATTGGGGAAGGCATCCGCTAACCCGGCCGGGTGTGGTAGCCAACCCAACTCGATATTTGGATCGCTAGAACCATCTCGATCTGTATCTGGACAGCCCCATCGATCTCGAGTACTGGTACCTGAAGTGGTAACGCATGAATCGGGGCGCCAAACATCATCGCCTTGGTTGTCACCGTAGCCGTCGCCATCGACATCGTACCACTGTGTCGCGCACAAATTACCACATTCAGCATTCAATCCACCTGGGAATGCATCTGCAAAGCCTTCGGGATGAGCTGGCCAATTAAGGTCTGAATTCGAATATCCATCACCATCTGTATCTGGGCAACCGAAGCGATCATTTGTGGATGAACCTGGACGATTGACACAAGAATCCGGCTCGTTTCCACTTGCGTTGTCGCCATAACCATCGCGATCATAATCTGCCCATTGAGTAGCATCTTCAGTGAAGTTATCTGCTTGCCAATCCCCTTCACCATTGTTGTCTCCATAGCCATCGCCATCGGTGTCCCACCATTGGGTAGGATTGTCAGGGAATCTGTCGGCATTGGTTCCACTCGCATTGTCACCGAAACCGTCTCGATCGCGGTCTGCATGTTGCGTGGGGTCGTCATCGAAGGCATCAGCGCCGTCGTATTCCCAAGTCCAATTGCCACTTGGAGCGGACCATCCATCGCCATCGTTGTCAGGGCATCCCATTCGATCCTGGAAAGAGAAACCCGTATCTAGGGGGCAGAAATCAGGAGTTGTTGCATTTTCGACATATTCTCCAACCCCCATTTCTTCGTGAGAATCATTCCATTCGGGATCGGCCCAATTATCACCGTAACCATCTACGTCATAATCAGACCATTGTGTGGGGTCCTCCCAAAATGCATCTCCTCCATCTGCTGCTGTCCATACAGGGCCCCATTCACCCCATACGTCTGGATCGGACCAACCATCATTATCACGATCTGGACACCCTGTGCGATCTTCGTAAGAATCTCCAGGTTCGTTCGCACATTTATCGCCATTGACGCCATTGGAATTATCTCCATAGCCATCGCCGTCTGAATCCTCCCATTGTGTCCCCTCATCGGGGAATTCGTCTCCATAATTAGACCAGCCATCACCATCATTGTCGACACAACCATTGCGATCAGTGTTGGGACCTGATGTCCCATAATCGTCGGGACAATCGTCATTGTCATCTACGAATCCATCCTCATCTGTATCTCGATAAGTTGTATCAATACTGGGGCTAATGGAATAATCAAATTCATCCCGTTCGCATGTATCCTTAGAGCGGACCAGAATATACCACGTTGTTGGGCCCGAATGAGAACCCCAATCTGATGCTGAAGGGTTCACTAGTGCGTTTACACTCGCTGAACCACTACTGGAAAAATCTTGATCAAAACGCTTTTCATTCCTTTCAGGAGCTCCATTGACCATTGTTGCATCCCAGATCTGAACCTTACCTTCCCAATGATCTGTTGCAAAACACCAAAGCGTCCAACCGTAATCTCCTGTAGGTGATGAAACTGTGATATCGAGACGATCCCCATTGACCAAATTGATCGTCCACCAATCATCCGCATCTCCATCAGAGTCAACAGAATCAGAACCGCTACTTCCATCGACTAAACCATTGGCAGATGCCCAATCATCATCAGCAAGGGCAGATGGCATCGATGATATCAGCATACAGAAGATTACTGCGGTGGCGAGGGCGCGCTTCAGAACAGAGTCGAAAGGTTGCATCGGGTGCCGGAGGCACCCGCGCACGTAAGGCTATTCCCCTACAACATTTCCTGAATCTACGAAAAAACTCAAACTTGCGTGTTTTCGTCCGGGCCCCATTCAGAGCGGGTTCGGTTGATTCCCAGTCGCTTCGCAAACAAGAATCGGAAGTTGAGCCAACCGTCTCCCCAAGTGTTGATTTCAGCATCCCCAACGCGAATACGGTAAGGCACACTAACCTCGATGGCTTTCTTGCGCCCATAGCAACGACGTGCGTTGATTTTCATTTCCTCAGAGAGTGGCATACCATCATGGGTTGGCCGCATCTTTTCGTTCTCCATGATATCCTTCCAGAAGACCCACATCCCACTCTGAGAATCATGGATTCCATACCAGAATAACATGCGGGCTGTGACTGAAAGACCCCAGTTGCCAAAGCCATGCAATCCTGACATTGCACCCTCTTCGGCGCGTCGCAGACGATCGCATGTGATGAATTTCAAATTCTCTTCAACCAATTTGCGTACCAAACCGGGAACCTCTTCCCCTGGATAGGTACAATCAGCATCGAGGGTGACAATGATTTCTCCGGGGGCCAATGCAAAGCCGGTTCTGTAGGCTCGGCCGTATCCTTTTCTCGGTTCTAGAACGACCCAAGCGCCTTCTTGTTCAGCCAGTTCTCTAGTTCGATCCGATGAATTCCCATCGACGATTAGAAAATCGAGTTTTTTGCACCAGCCATCGTTCGGAATCGAGCGAATGGTATCGACAATTGCAGCCTCTTCGTTGCGTGTTGGAATCACAACCGTCACGTGAACGGGTAATTGGTCTGTCATGACATCCCCACGTCTCGGAGCAATCGACCCGTTTTGAATGCAACCGTTGGTCGCATAAACCGGATTCATTGAAAACTAGGGGCCTTACAGGCCCCATTGAGGGCGAGTTGTGCATATCGCAATGCTGTCGGGAGAATACCCACCTCGATGGGGTGGAATGGGGTCCACAGTCTTCCATTTGGCAGGTGCTCTAGTCAAACTTGGACATCGGGTAACTGTNATTACGCGTCGAGACAAGAGCGTTGAGCGAAATCCGAAGAAAATCCCTCAGCAAAAGGGCGTTTCCGTGCTTTCTGTCAAGTGGGCACCTCTACCGATGGCATTCACTGTATCCTATGGAAAATGGGCTTTGCGTGAATTGATGAGAATCCACAAGAAGGACCCCTTTGACGCTGTCCACGTACACGCGCCAATGATTTCATGGAAAGAAAAGCAATATCAGATGGTTCGCGAGCATATTGGACCCGTCATTACCAGTTTGCATGGTTCCTGGTTGGGAGAGAGAGATGGAATGACNCGAGCAGCCAAACACGGAGAAGCCGCAGTGTGGAAAAATCCCAATGATTTGGCCATTTTGTTAACCGCGAAGCATTATGCGAAATATGAGCGGGCTGCGGTTCGCGCTTCCACCGTTTGTGTNGCTAATTCCGAGGCNACCAAAGCTGATTTTATCGCCCGATATGATCCTCCTGAACNATGGAAATGCGAAGTTGTTCGTTGGGGAGTCGATACCGACATGTTCGTGCCACTCGATCGTGATCACGAAGACACCATGCTTGCGCATGAATCCATTCGAAAAAGGTATGGAGAACCTGATGAAAATGCACTTGCAGGGTTGCCAAATACTGAAACTCCACTACTTTTAGCAGTGGGCCGTTTGGTGGCTCGAAAGGGATATCGTACACTACTGAAAGCCATGCCAGGAGTTTTGCAATCATTCCCCGAGGCCCATTTGGTCATCGTAGGTCGTGGCCACATGAAACGGACATTGGAACGCCAAGCTAAGCGTCTAGGTGTTTCTAACTCGGTGACCATTGAACCGGGTTTGCCCTTCGATGAATTGGCACAATTGTTCAGGAGTGCGGATTTGGTCGCCTATCCATCATATTACGAAGGGCAAGGATTGATTCCTCTCGAAGCAATGGCGAGTGGGACTCCTGTCGTCACAGTTGATGATGGGCCACTCCCTGAAATGGTAGACCAAACTGTTGGTGGTCTGTTTGATATCGACCAACCTGACACATTGTCTAAGGCGATTGAATCGTTGCTTCGAGATTACGATGGTCGACAGCAAATGGCAACCAATGGACGAAAACGTGTTCTCGATGAATACACGTATGCACTGAATGCCGAACGTTACGCTGAGTTTTATCTCTCAAACGATTAGGCATCGCCGAAGTCACTCATGGCTGGCGGTGCTTCAGCTTCCATGTCAGGTAGTTTAGGAGCGGTTTCTTCTTCTCCTAAATCGAACATCTGCTCGGCACCCATTCCACCGCCCCAAGACTCAATCAATTCAAGGTCTGCGGCCAAGCGTCGCTTTCCTCGAAGCACATAGAGGCCGCCGACCAGCACCAAGATGAGTACCAGTGCAGCAAGTGCCGTAATGCCGGTAGAACCCAACAAATCCATCACACCCGATATGCCAGATGCATGATGAACTGACAATTGTGCTTTGACCACATTCGATGAAAGATCACCGTCCAAGGCCCAAACCTCCACACTTGCCCAATTTTCTGTACCCGGGTTTGTTGTGATTGTACCTGTATAGATTCCATCACCAGCGGTTTCGTCACTACCTGTCCCATCATCAGTCATTGCAAATTCAGTGTTTGTCGAGCCGAACGATACCCGCCCCTGGACATTACCTTGCATCTGTGTAGTACCATCAGCATCCTGCAAGAAAACCGTCACGACCAAATTGTTCTTCATTTCGCCTTCCAATTCGTCAAGATTCACAGCCAACTGAGATAACACAGGATTGGACTTACCCACTGTGATATTCACCCAAGCCGTATCCGTAACTCCTCTAGAGTCTCGTACGGTGAGGGTAAATGTGTGCTGACCGGGTGAGAACCAATCGGTGAAGTTCTCGTCATTGGCCAACTCATTGGTTCCAGTAGATGTGACCTCACGCCAAATGTACTGAATGATGTCGCCATCTGCATCCCATGATTGTGACCCATCCAAAGTGATGACTTCACCGGGCGCGATATACGTCCCCTCATTCAATGAAGAAATAATGGCACTCGGACCAGTTGGATTGACGTGCAATATTTGGTTGTGAAGCCGGTATTTTCCAGTGTCGTCGGTCAAGTTGAATGTTAGATTGTGAACTCCGGATGGCAACATATCGTTGTACCAATAATCTGTGGTCCCATTTTCGACAATTAACCCTTCAATCAAATCGCTGGAAATTTCGACAGTGAAAGAATCACCATCCGGATCAAATGATTCTCTAAAATCAAACAAGACTGGGCCATCACTATCGACTTCAACACCTGGGACTGGACTCGCCAAAACCAACACTGGCGCGCTATCGGAAACATCCACAACAATACTGGATACCGCAGGAGGATGTACACCATCATCGACGGTGAACGATACTGTTTGCTGTCCAGCAGGTAGACGTGTTGACAATGACCAATCGGTACCAAGAGCACCATTGACGAGACTTGAATCCCAACGAACGGCAACATTGTCAGGATTGACGACCATTCCACTCTCACAGATGTGAGTCGACGCCCAGTCATCGGTGTATTCTGCGCAAGACAAATCCCAATCTCCGCTTCCTTCCGACTCAAAATCGTGAACAATACTGGAATCAGTGGAGAAATCTGAATGACTGGAAATCATCGCAGTCGAAGGCGTGTTTTCAACAATCAGCGTTTCTGTATGGCTGGACCAAACGTCGAGGTGCTCAACACGATCATCACTAAGTTCCAAGGTAATCGCATGGGTTCCCGCAGGCAATCGACCAGTCCAAAGACCATCACCATCATCGGGCAAGATGCCAAGCAAGTCGCTCGACCAGCGATAGATTATCGGATCACCTTCAGGGTCGTAGGAACCGAATGCGTCAAGTTGTACCATGTACGCAGAGGTGTCACCCATCCTTGTGATGGTAAATTCTGGATGAGGTAATTCGTTAATCAACTCAATTTGGTAAACCAAGTCCACTGAAGGGTTGACACCATCGCTAATGGAAATCGTGTAAGTGAAGGACGACATGCTATCACTTGCATCCAAGAACGTAACATTCCATTCCATCGGGCAGGGTTCTATCGCCCCATCATCGGTGCGGTAGGAAACGTCCATTCCACAGAGAATGGCATCGCCCTCTGGGTCTGTTGTCCCGGTCATATTCACATGCAAAGATGCTGTACGATACAATCGAAGGGCACCATCCAAATCGACACCTGGGTCGGTGACAATATCAATCACCGGGGGAAGATTCCTCAATTCAATTTCACGACTTTCGTTGGCACAGTTTCCTTGATTATCGCAGACTTCCAATGTGATGGTATGTAGTCCATCGGAGAGCACCAAACCATTGCCATCGTTGACCATGAACTGACTGCTTGAACTAAATTGTCCATCGATGTTACTCAACCATGTGAATGCGATGGGGTCGTCATCCAAATCCCACGTTTCGGAAGCGTTGAACTCAACGATGGCGCCACTTCCAAACACGTCCTCATCGAGAGGTGTGTCCCAAATAATCAACGGCGCTTGGTTGGTCAGGGTGATTTCACAGACAACCAACGGTGAATTGAAGTTTGCAACTCTATTGGTGGGAATCGGTTCTGATGAACTAGAGTCGGTTCGCTCACCTTCATACTCGCAACCGACCCAATACTCCGTCCAAGTGCTGGAACCCATCCAATCGGTTTGTTGTGCCGAGAATGGTCCAATGACGGCATTACCACTGTATGGCAAAGTGTGGGTTTGATCGGACTCAAATTGATCAAATGAGAGGTTTATGACGGCATTAGGAAGGCCGTGGTTGTGCTGATTTGTAGCCCAAACATGCAATGTCCACATCTCGTCAACCAAGCTGCCTACACCCACATTGAGTGTCCCTAAATCTCCAGAATCAATCCATCTCAATGTACTTGGTTGGCCCGTCATATCAAAGGCCACTGAAGTTCCCTGAACAGAATTGGACATGTTGATCGTCGAATCGCGGAAGTTAATTTGTCCAGTACAAGCAGACAGGTCCAAATCTACGGCTTCCACCAAATGTAAATCGGTGAATTCCAAGCAATTGTTACCGGACAAAATCACATCAGAAAGCGAACTGGTCAATGGAGTATCACTGCCATCCCAAACCATTCCGTTGTGGGCCCCATTCAGACGAACGCCAGAGATTCTAGCTTCGGCATCGACCAACTGGAATATTGGCCCAGTTCGGTTGGCTTGTACATCTAGACCGTGGATATCAACCCAGCCATTGAAATTCAGATTTCCGTTATCGACTTCGACAGCCAAGGCACCGTTTCCTGGATCTGTCACGGTCAATTGATGGAGTTGAATATCTACACTATCCTTAATGAAAACACCACCCCAAGCATCGTTTGTTGAGGAACAATTCGTACAGGATACATTCTTGGTCGCCGACATCAAATCATTGGATTTCTCAAAAAACAGACCAACACCGTCACTTGGAAACACTGCTTGTCCGCCATTGTTGGTTGAAACCAAATCATACAACTCAACGTTGCTTGCATCAAAGACTCGCAATCCGTTTAAGCCATTGTTTACAAGATGTAAATCTGAAACATCAGGATGAGATTCTTCGACGTACATCCCGTGTCCATTGTTGTTCGTTGAATCCCAATTATACCCTTGCAAATTGGCTTTAGAAAGATAAATTCCATCCATTGCGCTTGAATTCACTGATAGGTTGCGGATTTGCGGAGCCCAGTTGACACTACGCAGAAACATTCCTGCGCGGTCGTTGCGATTGATGGATGCACTCTCTCCATTGCCATCAAGAGTCAAATTGTCGATAATCGTGGCGGAATCAATCATGTAGGCTTTGAAGCCGTTGCAATTGTTGTCAATTGCGCGTGAATTTCTCAAATCGATTCCGCTCGTATTCACTCCGATGGCCTGGTAGCACAGACCTGGTGTTTTTGCACCAATTTGACCTGAACCACTGACCTCGAGATTATCGAAAATAGCATTTAATGGTGCATTAAAATTGGAATGATTGAATTGCTCAACATACACCCCTCGATACATACTGTGAGTCACAGTCGTATCCCAAAAAGTCGGGCGAGTACTGACCGTCTCACTGATGTGTTGAATCCAAATGCCATTGTCAGAGCGATCGATGCTAACATTGTCAAAAAGGGCCACGCTATCTTCGACCCAAACCCCTGCAGACAACCACCCACTGTTTCCAATTGCAGAGATGTTGCTGATTACTAAATCTCGTAAGAAGCCTGACGAATCGCCCCACATATTGACGGCGCGGGTGGTCAAGTTGTCAAAACTGGCACCTAGCACTAGAGGATTGCTGCTCGCACCAATCGATAAGCCAATTCCATAACGATTGTTCACTGAGGATGATGCGACATCTTGACCGCCGTCCTGTATTGATAGGCGCTGAATGGTGGGATTTGCATTGTCAAACATGTCGATGCCAACATAATCTGGATTCTCGATTCGGACATCATTCAATGTCGGATTGCTGTTGTAAATGGTTACACCCCATTCTGCATGTTGGATATTGAGATGGTTGATTACGCTACCTCGTCCACGACTGCTGGCATTGAACTGAATACCCTCGTGGGCCATGGCGCCCGACGAACGGGTGATGGTTGCAGGACTGGTGGCTGTGCCATCAACATCCAATTCACCTTCGACATACAATCGAACGTTGTCTGCAAACGAGATTGTGGCACCTGAATCAATCACCAGCGTGTCTCCTGCAGCAACGGTGTAGTCACTGGTTAGGGTCATGGTTCCTGCCCAGGTAGTGGTTGCTCTTCCAGTGGAATCAGCGGCATTTTCTGAAGATTCAAGTGAAATTGGTGCAAGTGGAGAAAGACTGGTGAATAAGAGTACGGAAATCAAGAGAATGACCAGCATTCCGCGACGCACCATACCCCTCTGCGGTTGCACATCCCATTGAATGCTTTCGGCCCCCGGTTCGCCCTCCATAGGAGGGCTGAACCGAAAAATCACAGGGATTTATGCAGTTTTTCTGTTAAAGAACCTGCCGCACGTGGGCACTCTGCTCGACGGAATCGTTGTGCGGCTTCTCGCCAGAATACATGGCGCTTCTCAGGCTCTAATTCACCCCTCCAGTACCACATAAGAGCATCCAACCTACGACCCGCTGGAAGATCCATTGGCAAGGGGAGGGATTGCAAATTTTCCAAGGTGGTCAACGCCCCTGGAGGGTTCGTTCGAGCCTGTGATTGAATCAAACTTAGACCCAAGGATACTCGCTGCAAGGTTTCTGTCGTTCGCCCAACCAAACGACGCATGGCAGATTCAGCCTTCAACCGCTTAGGTGAATCCTGTTCTGAGAGCAGTAGTAACTCCATGTGTTCAAGTCGTTCCGTCAAGGGATCTTCGCCACCCGCCAGTTCTAGCAGGTCATTGCGTACTTCTGCTGCAGTTTTTGCGTCACGCCGAAGAATCGCAATCTTGTGTTTGAGAATAGCGATAAGGACAATTGCAGAGCGTTTTTGTTGGTCTTCCAATTCACCAATTCTCGTTTTTGAAAGGTCCTTTTCGACTTCATCCAATGCACCGATCTCATCGGGTAACCGATCATCAAGCAATGCAGCCACTCTAGACAGATGGATTTGTGCGGCTTCGGCTCGACTGGTCGATGCTCGCGCCATGCGTTCAGCATCATTTGCTGCGGAGATGTTTCCTTGGCTTCGATAAAGGCGCGCAAGCAGTCGATGGTTGGGTTCATCAAGTTGCGAAAGATATGATTCTGCGATAGAAAATTCTGCGCGATCGAGTGCCAATCTAGCCGCCATGGTACGTAATTGATGGGCATCTGGAAGTAGATGTAAGGCATCCTCCAACAGGGTCGCCCCAGCTGCGCTTTCTGCGAGAATTGAGGTTTGATTTTCGACAATGAATTCCGTTGGGTCTTCACCAGCCATGAGTCTATGATAGGCCTCAAACCAGCGAGCTTCGGCATCATCGATTTTGGACCAACGTTCGACCGCTTTGAGGTGAATTTTTTCAGGTTCTTCCCAAGCAACTCGACGCACGTTGCGCACTAGATGCTGGACCTCAACAAGACCGCTTGGCCAACGCAATAGTGCCGCTTCATCCAGATGATTGATATCTAAATCTTCGATATTCGTGGCCTTAACCGGCCTGGGTTCTGCACTCAGCGAGTCAAGGTCATCTCTCCCGGCATTTTCCAAACGCGACAATACCGTCTCTTCTACGAAGGATTGTACCGCATCACTGGCTTCAGGAAGTGTATCGGATGGAGCCCATAGATGCAGGGCAAGTGGGTGGCCAGCGAGCGCCTCACACACACCTTGAGCGGTGTCAAAATCGACCACGTTTCCAAGCAACTTGTGGCTGGCTTCAGCATCCAGCCCAGACAAAGTAATGGCTCCATTCCAGCGAGGATGATGCTCAAAGGGGCTGGGGGCGCGGACACCAATGATTACGCTCACCTTAGAATCAATCAAACCTTGTAGAAGTGCATGTACACCTGCTTGATGTCTCGGGTGAACTTCTTGGAGTTCATCTACGGCTATCGTATACGATTCGGACAGCATTTCGATTTGAGTTTGTAAATCTAGAGGTGGATCATCGATTTCGAGCCATTTTGCAACAAGGGTTTGGGCGTCCATCGAGGCATCCATTGCCACGTAGCGCTTCGGTGGACAGAGCGATTTGATTAGAGCCGTTTTGCCGATTCCCGGCATCCCCGTCAATATTGCTGCACCTTCACTAAGCGCAGACATGAGTTGGGCAGTCTCATTTTCTCGCCCGTGTAGACCATCTGTCGTTTCAACTTCCATCGAATGACCAGCAGTTGTGACTAGGGTGGATGCTTGTTGTCGGCCTTTGGGTGTAAGGTGTACCACACTTCGCTTCCGATTTCCGCCACCGATGACATGCGCATTTCTCGTTTGGATAAGCCCCTGCTCTTCCAAAGCTTTGAGCGGTTCATGTAGGGCACTGCGAACCAACCCGAGAGATTCTGAAAGACCGGGTAGCGACAATTCACGAGGCACGTCCCAAGCCTCGACCAATTCATCGGGAAACCGTGCGAGAAGACGCAAGAGACGCGCCTGAGACTCGGGCAGCATATCTTCCCGGTGGTCATGGTCACAAATGACACTTCACCTATTATGAGTGAAATTTCGTATCAAAGAAAAGATCGTTCCTTTAAATAGAAACAAGAAAGAAAGGCTCTGGGGAAATGGAGTCGAGATTTGAAAGAGGACCAATGGCAAATATCCAACAGAAGTTTCGACTTGATTTTGAACCCGAGGGGAAAGTTGCCTCTCGGGTTCAACCCAATTTGAGCCTAGTCAATGTGAACTATTTTGCCTCGGCCGGGGAGTTCCCAAGAATTCCCAATCAATGCGAAAGATGTCTCCCATGAGATATTTTTGGGGTCGGTGAAAATTTCTGAAGTATCCAAGGGTGAGCGGTGTAAGGCTTCAACCAATGCTTTACGATCAAAAAACTTGGACTGATTGAATGCCGCCCGTGTTTTCTGGTGGACATTTAGGGCAGCAACGAGCATGATTGGATGCATTTCGAGATATGCAGAGATACGGGTTTGTAAGGCCAACATATACGCCTCATCGTTGATTGACATTAGATTCAGTTTTCGGGAGATACGGGCCTATATCAATCTTAATTTTATCAATGCAAAATCAAAAAAAAAATTCTAAATTTAACCCTATAGGAAAGGAGAAAAAAAAATATGAAAGGCCCTATGGGCCTTTCAAATTTCATTCTCCGGACCGCCTCAAGGAGGACTACGCATGACCGTACCTAGCAAAACAGCACAGCCCGCCAGCGACCTTGTAGTA
>PATG01000010.1 GCA_002713555.1 Planctomycetaceae bacterium | reverse complement strand
AAGCTGAACAGCAATCATTGGCAAAGTACGGTTTGGATTTCGTGACAGACACATACCTACCTGAAAAATTAGCAGAAATTGGTTTAGGACGTTGATTTAGAAAAGCGAGAGAATGGGTTGGATTAACTCCCCCTACTGTCAGGAATTTAGGGGGTGCTTGCGTTGTTCCTTGGAGTTTTTCTTACCATTCTTCTTCGTATTCCTCTTCTTCCTCTTCTTCCTCTTCTTCCTCTCTTCCTCTTCTTCCTCTTCTTCTTTTTGTTTTTCATCCCATCTGAGGTGGAATCGCGATGGTAAGCGTGAATCTCTTTGGAGTTCAAAAGAGCAGGATACTTGACCGTAGAAGGACTGTTCGACTGCTTCTAATAACATCCTCAGGGTTACTTCTGTTTGGAGGAAGATGCCATTAATTTTGTGCTTGATGGTGAACATCTCTCGACGGAGCGGAGTCCTTGATTGGGTGGAGGAGGATTTCCAATCGTCTGGAGGCCAAGTGAGTTCACCCTTGGCTTTAGGATCAATCGATTTCCATTTGGATTGAATGTGTTTATCCAAATGAGGTTTAGGACTCTTTATTGCTACCAGATCAACGGACGCCTTTTCGTTTCCTCGCGTGCTTTCTGTGAGAATTGCTCGTTCAATAGTATCTTGGTAAATACGGACAAATTCGGCTGCCCACATCTTGACTATTTTGTCTCTAGCATCATTGACCCATTTGCCTACCTCTTTTCTGTCATCCTGGCCGCGGCGAAGTGCGCGATCAAATGGGTTGGTGTTCTCGGACATTGTATCACTTCTCCATACGAAAATCTAGCATCATTCTTCTTCTTGCTTGAGTGCATCTAAACGCTTCTGCAGTTCAGCAATTTCGGCTTCCGTCTGGTCTTTGAGTTTCTTCTTCTTGGCCTTTTCTCGAGCCTTCTTATCATCTACTTTGAGTTTCTCTAGTTTCCGAGTCAAGCGCTGGACTTCTTGTTCCAATTGATCCGTCTTCTTGGCGTTCGCCAACACTGATTTCTCGATTTTCTTGGCCTCTTCTTCGTAGCCCTCGTAGAACATGCGTAGTACAGTACCACAATGCGGACACCATTCATGCGTCAATGGGTAAGCTGTTTTGCCCTCAAATGGTTCCAACGTCCAATCAAACTCTTTCATCGATGCTTTGATTTCACGACTATATTTTCGGCGGGGGTGTTTTGCCAAATCGTCAAAAAACCTCCACTCTGCAATTGCATTTTTGTATCGAGTTTTAATCTGATTCATCTGATCTTTTGAGATAAAGTGGGAATGGTGAACCTTCGCGTTTTCGTCTTGGACCACGTGGTAAGTCGGGAAAACGTTGACCGAAATTCCGCAATGGCTACATTTAGGCATAAACAGCGATTATGGGCTTCTATTACTAATTTAACGGATTTGATTCTACGAGATATTATTCGACATCGCACGATGTTCAGGCACAACTCAATTGAACGTTGGCCCTGAGGGAGGAGTGTGGAGTCAGCCTCGAGATTGCCGAAGAAGCTCGCGATTGCGGGCGCGATTATTCTCGGTTTATCGATTGCTGCACTGGTTTCATTTGCCGATGATTTAGAGGCAACAACCGACCCGAGTCTCAATAGTGTACTCGCGCTCGAAGGGGGCGAGAGTGGACAAATCAATCTGAGCAAGGACAGTTCGTACCTGCTGTTCCGATTGACAAATGGGGCTCACAATTGCACGATTACCGAAGAGGCAACTCAAACCGATGTCACGATTGGTGAGCCCGGTTGGTTCGAAAGTGATCGTCCGGGGGAAGGGGGTGAGTTGTACTATGTTGTGGGCTCATTTATCCCGGATGAAAATGGGCTCCATAGTATTGAAAATTCGGCCCTAGAGGGTGAAACATTGTGGGTCGTGGATATCTTTGATGTGGAAAGTAACATCGTTTGGATCACCTATGCAAGTTGTTGTGGGATCTTCTGTGGTAGTGGCTTGATCCCACTTGCCTTCATCCTTTGGAGAAATGGAAGGAAGAATGTCGGTAAGGCCGACTTGGTAATGCAAACAGCCGATGGTATGCTCGTCCCTATTGCACCCGCTGATGGTGGAATGCAACAACGTGTTCCGACGACGGATGAGATCTGGAGAAGTGTTCACGGCAATGAGGTGCTAAATCTCAGTATCAGTGAGCCATTGGAGGAACAAGTGCCCGCACCATTTGCAGACCGTCCGGATCGGAATGGTGAGCATTCAAGAGTGATTGATGAAATCGAATCCGTCGAAGAAACGGTCCCTGAAACGACCGGAGATGAGGTCGTTGAGTCCCAAAAGGGCTGGAAATCATGGGATGAAGGGTAATCCAGACGAGCATTCATAGGAGTCCGATGACTAGTGAACATCGGGTTGAGAAGTGGTCACTGATTTCGACACCGCGCTTTCGATTCTAGAAAACCGTACACGACGGTCCATTTTGGAGCATCTTGTACGTGAAGCGCACTACCCCTTACAATTGGCGGAATTACTCGGAGTTTCACAACAAGCCATTATGAAACACCTGAAGGTTCTCGAAGATGCTGGATTTGTCGTAAGTGAAAAAGTTCCAAGTGAAAAAGGTGGCCCGCCCAAGAGAATCTATGCAGTTACCCAATCGTTCTCCCTTCGACTTGACCTTGGTCCAGATTTGTTTCGGGCTGAGCACAGACAGTTGCCGCAAGGAGGGCCCACTCGACTCTCTAGTCGACTGCCCGAAGATGTGTTGAGTGTTGCAGAACGTGTCGGAACTCGTCGTAGGTTACCGATGGCAGAGGCGCTGACAATGTTATCTGAGTTGAATGACGAATTAGACCGGTTGGACGCAGAGCGTGACGCATTGATTGCATTACACCAGCAAATTAAACAAAAGGCGAGCAGAGTTGTTGACGATACGTTTGACGTATACGAAGAACGGCAGTTGGCACATGTTCTACTCGAAGCACCGCGAAGACCTGTTGATTTAGATCAGTTCTGTGCAGGGATGCAGATTCAACCTCAGCGTGCTGAGGAAATGATGGATACACTGCGTGGAGTGATGATGCGCCAAATCGGTGCCGAAACAGGGACCATCATTGCTACCACTGATGACCGATTGCTGCCTTGGTGGTTGGCCAAGGCAGATCCGAAGTAAATTCAATCAGAATCTCAGTTCATCGTCAATAGACAACATACTGGATTGGGCTGCAACCTTGTCCAATGCTTCTCTTCGACGAGCAATCATCACCATTCCAGCAACCGCCATCAGGGCGATTGTCAGTAGCAAAATCATCGTCGGTACCGACCATTCGCCTGCGACTTCGAAAGCGACGTCTAGCCAACCATTTTCACTCGACAATTCGCCAATATTCTTGCGATTGTTGTTCTCGTTGGCCTCGATGATGAGGTTACCTGGATCTACGATGACCTGTACGTCGTGATTACCGGCTGTAACAGGGTAAAGCAAGGTGATTTTCACCGGCTCCGAACTGCCACTGTCATCCGGTGGCATGATGGCGCCGATGACCTGTCGGTAAGCGATATTTTCTTCTGAGCAGATGTTTTTCCGGAGATTGTCTTCGGTTTCATCTTCGCAAAGGACGATGTTGATGTCGGTCGCGTGTACATTGCCAGTATTGGCAATCTCCACAACAACTGGGATCATGTCGCCAACGGGTGCATCACGATTGTTCGAATCAATTTGATAGTTGGTGATTTCTAGATCTGGTGCACGCAGGCGAATTCTCAACACTTGTTCGTTTGTATCACAAGGATATACGTTGTCTAGAACTCCGTCATTGTCGCTATCAATAGTGCAGCTATCTGCCCAGGATGGTGTCTCGTCGGTATCCCCATCAGGAGAAGAGCCGTAGTTTGACATGACCTTGATTCCGATTTCTCGGTTGGCGAGGGTGGCAATCGGACTGATATCTACGATGACCACCACTTGAACGGTGGTGTACGCTGCCATTTCTGCTAGACTCGTGGTACCATCTGCATGCTTTGCGCAACCATAGAGTGGGGCTGATTCGCCAGGTGCTAGGATAGTGCAGGGAATTTCACGAGGGAGTTCAGTATCAAAATCTTCGACCATGGCAAACTCAACCAGCCAACTATCCAATGAGCCCATGGTTGGTTCCTCATTCCAATCGTTTCCAATCTTGGTGTGGTTGTGTAGTGTGGGCACATCAGGAACGTTTCCATTGTTGGTGACATTGAGCAAATATCGCACTGTACGACCGGGTGCAGTGGTCTTGATTTGACTCTCTACTGTTTCGTCAATCCAAATCTGCATATCGTGGAATTGGTTGACTGTGATGTCAAAGAGCATCGCATCGCGTTCATCGGTTCCATCGTAGTATTCCTCACTGAAGGCCTTCAACACAACTTGGTAATTACCAGCTACGATTTGGCCGGGGACGTTGATCTTCACATCGACGGTTTCTTCTTCATTGCGCTCAAGTTCGGACAATGTCGCACGCGGGATTTCGATGTTCCACAGAAGTTGTGTTCCGTTGCTGTCTGTAATTGATGCGGTGCGTAAGTCGTAGCGATCAGGACCGTTTCCATCGTTTGTGGTTGTAATTGGAATCACGAGTTGTTGCCCAGGGTCGACACTGTAAGCAGTATCTGGGGCGGTCATCTCCAAGTCGTAGACATGTTCAACATTGGTTGAAAGGATGGTGGCGTCTGAGACCCGGGATGCCCCCTGAAGGTGTGCCTTGACCGTGATTGCAGGCCCCAATCCAGCACTTGCGTTTGTGGGTGCACATACGATGACACCGACCTCGTAAGGGAAGTCGGTTTGAGACCAATGTCTTGCTTTACTCATTTCACCGTCATTTCCACCGGGTGCGTTACTGAAGTCAAGATCAACTGTCCAATGATCGTAGCGCCATTCGTTCAATGGCATGCCTTCAGGCTTAGCATCAGGTGCGCCGGGTGTAGTGAAAATCAGATAGCCGGGTGCGAATCGCTTGATGACATCGATTGTATAGGTGTGACAATCACCTGGGTGGACAACTTCAGAAGTTCGATAAATATCGAACACGATGTTGCCTGTCGAACGAATACTGACATTCACCCACAACTCAAGGACGTCATACGTTCCTTTGTCTAAACTCTTGATTGGTTCGCCCATAGACCATCCTTTGAGATACAAGGCAAATGTACCCGGGTCTTGCGTCGTTGGAACGGAGATTTCCAAGTTCTTGGTCACAGATTGTCCCGGATCCAAACTAACCATCAATGGGAAGTTAATTTGCCACCCCCAAGGCAACAGCCACTCTTGTTGGCCTTGCAATGTTGTCGGGTCATAGAAGGCGAAGGAGTCAAACACGTTGCCCGTATTGGTGATAGTGATTGAGAAAATCGCAGTCTCACCCTGCTCTACGTCAGATTGGTAATGGCTGGTTTCTAATTCAATACCGTGGACAACATCCATCATCGTGAGTGTCAATCTGTCACTACGAATCGCTGGATCTTTGTAGGACACTGCGGAGACATAAATCGCTGCCAATTCATCCTCATTTGCCTGATAAATCGATGGTGCTCGGACACGCAGATACACGCGTACTGATTCGCCACCGAGCAGGAAGATTGGTGTCTCTGGGAAAATCGCAGTGTGATTGTCAGCGAAGAACAAGTTCGCGGTCCAGTTGACTGGTACACCCGAGAGGTTGACTGAGAAAGTGTCCGCTACCAGATCAATCGGCCCTGGTGTCGAGTTATTCACTGTCAAATTGTAGATGGTTTGCTCACCCGGTTCTATCACGTGATAGTAGGTTTCATCTTCGGCCAATTCGACATCAACTTGTCCTGTCAGCACATGGGTGTAACATAACGTGTAGGCACCATTATTCGAATTTTCATTGCATTTATTGGTGTCAGACCACGCAATGTGCGCACCACTACCCATGTCGTTTGCAAAAGCAGGTGGTTGTGAAAGTTCGACCTGTCGACCGCTGTTCGGGCCTAATTTGTCGCTGTTCCAAGATGTTACATCGACACGCTCCCATGGGTCCAGTACTGCAGCTGCAATGCTGTTCAAGGGCCAGTCTGCGACATCGTTGGTATGGTTGAGGCGAGTGTACATGATTGACTCGCCCTGGGATGTGTTCGAGTTTTCAAGCCACGAGATGTGGACGTTGTTCTGGTTGTCGGCAAGAACTTGTGGCATGTATGATGATGCGCGATAGTAATCATTCGGATTGACATTACTCGCCCCTTCTACATATGAAATTCTAGTATCTACGATCTTCTTGATTCCGTAAGTTGGCAATCCACCGGAGACGCCGTCCCACTCTGCAGCACCCTTGAGGCGCAGGCGTGTGTAGTATACCTCGTAGTTGTCATCCTTGTCAAAACCATAGTCACGGGTATCCATCCAAGTCAAGTGGGTATCTCCACTGTTGTCAATCGCAAGGGAAGGATGCAAGCTGAATGCGTCATCCAAGGTGATACGAGTATCGTTAACAACCACAAGATGGCCATAGCCGTTGGCATCCTGGCTCGGACCCAAATCTTCGGTGTAACGGTTGTTCGACTCATCAGTTCCAGATTGGCCATAAGTCCAACCAGGTGCTGGGTTTTGAATCTTGGAGTAAGGGTCTAAGACGGTCATGTAAATCTCACGGCTGTTGTTCGTAGCAAGGAAAACCATGGCTTCAACGAGAGTGTCCATGTTGTTGCTTCCAGATGCCGGGAAGGCATACACTTGGCCACCTGCGTCGGTGTTGCGAGTGGTTGAACCGGGACAAATTCGTGTGTTTGTATTCACTTGACCATTTGGACATTCTGACAGGTCATGCATGTGGCTCGCTACCTGATTGTTTGCGCCCCATGAGGAACCATACAAACCAACAGGAATCACACCAGCGGTCACACACGCATCGTGTGCTTCATTGATGCTTGCAATGTCATCGGATTGTTGAGGTGGATCGCCGCCCTTGGGTCCTTCGTCACTGATTGGAATCACAATCTTGGTTGCGTTTGGATTCCACTTGTGATCATGGGTGGTAGGCGGGTTTCCGGGAACGTTTCCGTTGTTATCGACCCATGACAAGCAAGCCCATGTGCTGCCTGGTCCCCAGTCTTCACCTTGGTACCCTCCACTTTGTGCACCACCGTTGTAGATGGTTGAGTGCAACTTGATGAGTCCGCCGGAGTCATCGCCGATGTCAAGATGGTTGGCTCGTGGATTCTCGTGGTGAGGTTGATTTGCGCATGCACCACTTGTCGCAGCACTTGGATAGAATCCACCAAGTGCATACAGTGTTTCAAAGACTGAGATGTTCGCTTCCTGAAGCATGGGCTTGATTCCTTGGAAGCTTCCGCCGTTAGACCATGATCCACCGTAGAATACCACACACATGTCTGCCCATTCAGAATACATCGAACCCGATGTGTCAATTGGAGATACAATCTCTACCTTTCCACCTCGTGTGTCGTCCCATGCAATCTGTACAAGGTCATCAGCATCGATTGCAATGTCAGGATGGCCCTTGTGACCAATGATTGGGGTTAGAAGTGTGCTGTCGATTGCAGTAATTGCTTCTCGAGAGGCTTCGTCGATTTCCAAGAACTTGTAGTAAATTTGTGGTTGCTGGAAATACTTGTCGTGTCGATCGTAGGAATCTTCCCACACGATGTGTGCATTGTTCTGGCTGTCCACGGCAATTGCAGGCCAGTCGCGATTTTGTTGTCGACGAGTAACTTCAGTATCATCGATGATTGAAATGGTAGAATCGTCTGCGGTTGAGCCGTCCTGATCATCCAAGCTAGGGTCGAGTAGCGTGTATAGGATTTCGTGCTGACTGGCTTTGTTCGCCCACACGATGTGAATTCGGTCATCTCCATCGATATCAATATCAGGGTGCCAGGCACGGTGGCCGCCACCATTGGAGATTTGAGTCACATCAATCAGTGTTTCAGCACGAGGATCGAGCATCGAGTAGTAGAGATGCTGTGTATTTCGGCTCCACACCACGTGGATATTTCCTTCGCTGTCACTTGTCATTGAAGCCATTCGCTCATTGACTGCCCCGCCATCTACAATTTGTACGGCATCAGTAATGACCACTGATGCACCTTGTGCAACGGGTGGCGTGTATCCAATCAACAGTGTGCTCATAACAAAAATCATCACCATTGTGATGCTACTGTGTTTGCTGTTACTCATTTTCATCGACCCCTGAAGAACCTCTTCAGCGTCTTGACAACGCTATTTCCCTCCTACTTAACCGAACCCCCTAGCGGTCAGATTCGCGCGTGAGCGCGCGCGAGGGGATTAAACCCAATCCGAAGGGTCGAAACCGGTCCCAAAACCCCCAGTTTCGTCGGTTTCGACTTCTTTTGTTGAAGGAGTTGAATCCGTTACGGGCTTGGGGCCTCCCTTGGCCCAATCATCGACCGGCCCGGGTTTCCCGACACCAGGGCCGTAAGAGAACTTAATTTCGTGAATCAACGACAATTTCGATAGCCAGAGGCGGCGTAAAGTTTGCATGACTTCATTTTGAGTCACGCCATCAAACCATGTTGGCATGGAGAGATTGAATGCTTGGAGAGGTCCGGGCTTCTGTTCACCGTGACCTACATGCAGAACCCAATCGACATGGGCTCTTGTCAACTGCAAGCGGGTATCATGCAACCATTCTTCCCAACCCTCCTGATCGGTGTTTGCATGCTTGCTCATCTCATCTTGTTGGCCTGCATCAACTTGGGTCACACTGGAGATGACCAATAGATTGCGCTCTTTAGGAGAGAGAACATTGAACAGGTGTCCGTGCTTTGTGGGGGGGTATCGAACTAAGAAATGAAAATCAGCACGCGGGTCTTCGCGTTCCTTGATTTCCAGACCTTCGCCAGACAACCAATTTCTCACTTTGTCTTCGATATCCTTGGCCGCCATGAACCACTGGCGGACGGCGACCTATTTCAGCACAGCGAGTAAACCCTTGACCTCGTTCGCAATGACTTGTCCATCCTTATGATTCCGCAATCGGTTGATTCTGCGCGCATCTCTGGAGATGACATGTAAATCCCACGCTCGAATTGCCAATTTGTTAGAAAGGTGGAATAAGACTGGTAATGTGACGATGAAGAGGAGAGTCCATTCACGATATTCAGGTAAATTTATCCAAAATAGAATTGACAATATAGTGATTGGGACCGGCCAAATAAGTAACGGACCCAACATCGATGCCAAGAGATGATACGTGGTTCGTGCGTCTAATCCTTCATCAGTAAGATCGCCCATGACTTTGCCCAAGAAAATCATGATCCCGCTCCCAATCAGGGTAAGTGGGGTGGCCAGGATTGCGAGTAAAAGCGCCGGAAACATGGCCAAATATTCGCTGGTTCTTGGTTTCCTCAAACCGTTTTCATCCAAAGCGCGACCATCAAGACCGGCGATATGCAATTTTTCAGCCACCGTATTCGCACTGTGTTGGAGATTCTCTGAATCCTGATTTTCAGTTCGAATCGTATCGCGAACTTCGCGGGCGGCCAATACTTCTTCTCGCCAATTTACGAGCCGTTCGCCCTTGGCAATTGCTCCGAGATGTCCCAAAACGTGCCAACAACGGTGTTCATCCCATGTCGTTGCATCGGGAGTCATCGGTGCCAGACGTGAGCGAACCTCGTCACGTAGTTGGTTGACGCGTTCTGCAGGGGCCTCTACCCATTCACCTTTCATCAAACGGGCTCGATCTTCAGAAGAATGAATCGCACCATCGAGTGATATTGGAGACCCATATTCAAACCATGCATCTGTTCGAAAATACCAGGATGTCCTGTAGTGTAATCCCACAGGCAACAAGTGCGGTTCTGGCAATCCCTTCTCGTATGCAATCGAATTTGCTGCGATTACAGAACGAACCGGCCCTGTACGCAGCCTGCGCATCTTTGAATCCTCATGGGATGTTCCTTCAGGAAAGAGTGCGGTGCCATGGCCATGTGCAATGCATTCAGCAAGTGTCAGCATTGTTTTGCCGTTGATTCTCGAGCCGGCTTCACTGGAGGCTCCACCTCGTGCCAACTCAGCTTGACGGAGTACGGGTTGAGCCCCCGATAGGGAGGCGATGGGACCAATTACAGGACGTGTAATCAAATCGTGTCGGCCACCAAACACCAACATTTTCGGCTGAGTCACGAAGATGGTGCTCGGATCAATCAATCCATTTGTATGCCAACCCACTGTGAGAATTCCTGCTTCATCAGAGATGTGCTCTTGACCGGTGACTTCGATAGTTCGGAATTGCTGGTTCATCGCGAGACGACATAGGCCTCGCATCATTCGGTAAAACCAAGCCACTCCGGGATGATCACCGGGGTTTCTGACAGTGCGCCGCTTGCTCTCGATTTTCTCAAGATTGATTCTGGATGCGCTCTTTGAGAGTGGAGGGAGGATATCTCCATGGTGGTCGACTGCACCATCATCTCCAGTTTGAACCGTTTTCTCCACGATAGAATCACCCCACTCAATGTGCTTGTAATCGCTCTGCCAGTGCAGCTAGCATCGCAAAGTCAGGTTCTGAAGTAGTTTGTTTTTGGGACCACATTGGACGTTGTGTACCTTCAGAGACTCGTGGGATTACGTGGAAATGAACGTGGGGGACTTCCTGTCCAGCTAAAGGTCCATCATTCAGATTCACACTAAAATCGGTCGTTTCAAATTCAACTGTAAGTCGGCGCTGAACTTCGATTACACCGTCCAAAAGAGCCCTTCGAGTTCCATCAGACAATTCGGAAATTCGTTGCGCCTCCTCCTTGGGAACCACCAATGTGTGGCCTGGGCGATGTGGGTTGATATCTAGGAATGCGTACCACTCTTCGCCCTCGGCAACCTTCGATGAAGGGATTTCGCCTCGGATGATTTTGGTGAAAAGTGTCGGCTCGTCCATGGGGTCGGATTGGGGTACTCGTCAAGAAACCGACGAATCATTGGTAGCCATTATCGACATATGTGCGAGTCTGTACAATTCTCCACCGTTGGCGAATGGGTCATGGCTACCAAACACAATTTCTGTTCTAGGAATGTATGTTGGGCTATACGCTGGATCGTCGGGGGAAATGAATGGCAAAAGACCAGGTCCTTCAATTGATAAAAATCGGTGCTGTGATGATGTTTCAATATCGTGACGGATCCAAGTTGAATTATCCTGCTCAAGAATGATTAATTGAGTACGAGGTGTTTGTTCTGGGAATTGATTGGTATCCTGATAAAATGCGGCGACGATGTCGACATCATTGTCATTATCAAAGTCAACGAATGCGGTATCATAAGCCCCCCAATTCCTCACGAGATTATGATAAGTGAAAGATCCATTACCATCATTTTCCAACCACGCAACACCATGTAATTGATTGGGGTCGACGCCTGCTGGGGTATCAAAATCCATAGTGTCCCCATTGGTAAACACAAGGTCGCTATCACCATCGAGGTCTAGGTCGACATGGCTGATTCCGCTCATCCCATAATGAGTCACGTTTGCTTTGTATAAAGACTCAGCAGAAAAATTTCCAGTCCCATCATTTCGATACAACATCACCTCCTCAGATAGTTGAGAAAGGATGGTGACGATGTCGAGGTCTCCATCCAGATCCACGTCAACGGGGAGTGCATCAATGCTGCCCGGGCGCGGATCTAAGATGTGTTGTGTCCAGTTCCCATTGTCATTTTCTAACCAAGAAACTGTGCCTTCATCATGACCAAACTCACATAATGTCAAATCTGTATCACCATCACCATCGAAGTCCCCCGGCTCGGCACAAACGGTTCGCCCAATATTGTCAATCAGTACATTCATTTCGCCCGAATCTGGGTTGACCATGACGATGCGGCCCTCCTTGTCATTTGATGGATGGAGGATGCCAATATCTGATACAATCCATTTGCCTGCCCCATCAATCACTGCATGAGTGACTCGAACAGGTGCCGATTGGTGTGTTTCATTGGATAGGTTGTGTGTTGTCCACTCACAATCCGTCACAAGGTCGGGCGCTACGAAACTACTGTCTAACATGACGCAAAACGATGGTATCGTACTAAATTGACCCCTCAAAGGTTCTGTGAACGTGAGTTCTGGTGGTTCCCCTGGTGCCGTGGATGACATTCGAACATTTGCAACGACGGGGTGTTCTACGTCATTCGTGATAAGTGGAGTGATCTCTACGCGCCAGTCAGCTTCAATATCGCTTGAACTGTTTACAACCTGGGTGGAATCTGAATCTGGATTGAGTACCAAGGCCGCAATGAACAGCATCAAAATGACGAGGAACACAGTGCCTGAATTCCAATTGGAGGGAGATTTACCTTCAGGCATGGAAGCGGGACTATCCTCGACCTCTTATGATTGGTTGCTTGGTTGCACCCACTCAGCTTCGAAGTGGCAAACTTGTGACTGTTCCGTCCATCGATGTCAATGAATGGCTGGGTGGTTCAGCATCGGGGGTTGGGAAATCAGAACGAACATGATTGCCTCGGCTTTCTTCGCGCGCCTGGGCTGCAGATACGGCAGCGGCAGCGACTGAAAGGAGAGATTGGGTCCGTAGCAATGTGACTAGTTCGGTATTCATCACGGGGCTAGAGTCGCTGAGTACTACTGCTGTTCCCTGTAGTTGCTCAATACTTGCGGCCGCTTGCACGAGTCCGCCCGCATGACGGGTGGCTCCCATGTGAGTTTGCATGGTGGTAGCTAAAGTCGATTGAATGGATCCTGCACTCACTCCATCGGACCCAACAGATGAGAGCATTGAGTCGTGCATGTGGTGAGCTTCAGAGAGAGCGATGGAAATCTCACTCGATCCTGAGAACTTGCCTACTTCAGCATGGGCCGCAGATGCGTTGCCCGCTGCATCGCCACTAGAAATCGCGCCCAACAAATGATCTCCACTGTTGAGTGCAGCCCCGTGTAGTCCTGAGCAAGCCGCATCGCCTGCAGCATAAAGTCCCTTGACTATTGAGTCCCAGCCACCGTTTACTACCCGGCCAGAAGCATCCGTTGGAATTCCACCAATCGTCATGTTGGCGATGGGCATCAACGGGATTTGGGCCTCTGTATAATCAATACCACAACGAGATTGTAAGTTCTCAGCGACACTGGCAAACCATGTCGCTGCTGTGCGTGAAATTTCGGTTAAATCTAGAGATGCGCCACCGGCATCGATGATTGCTCTGGCAAGTGCGTCGGGCCCGTCGTCCATCGACATTGGTTGGCCGTCTGCGCCAATGACGACGCCGCCGGAACCGAGTAGGTCCAAGGGGAGGCGGAGTGTAGTATCAGCGACGGTGAGTGGGTGCATTGAGGTGAATTCAAGATCTGCAAGTGAAATCCCTTCACGCAGTACTAGAGCAGAGGATGTGCCCATGGCCTGAGTGTCGCCGTTCCAAGCACTTTGAAATCCTGCATCTGCAAGGATTAGGGCCTTGGATTGGATTGCGAATATCTCCCCTGATTGAACATCTAGGGCAACCAATCCTTTCACCGAATTAGTCTTCATAACGATGTCAAGGATTTCGATGTCGCCTCGGCGTGGAATGTTGCGCTTGATGCATTGTTCTTCAAGGATTGAGCGGACTTCCCGTAAGGTTGAGTCTCCGGTACCGGCTGTTCTTGGGTTAGATTGTCCAGGCAATTGACCCAAGTATGGGCCGCCATTTCGGTCCCGGCGGATGTTTAGCCCCCACTTTTCCAATTGTGCCAAATGATTGACTGCTGACCCTGTGGTTGAAGATACGACGTCGCCTTCACACAGGTCGGCGCCAACACGGTGAGTATCGGCAGCATGCTCAGAAGAGTTCACCTCTCCTGCGGAGGATGCAATGCCACTGACCACTGCATCGTCATTGAATGATGAGGGTTGAGAGGAGCTCAGCACCGTTACTGTTGCACCCGCATCAGAGGCTGCAATTGCAGCCCGCATTCCAGCAATGCTTCCACCGACAATGACAACATCCCATGCCTGCAAGATATCACCGAGTAATCTTGGGCACTTGAGGTCGCATCATAAACGCATCCATGTAAGACTCGCACCTACGGTGCGATGAATTTGGTCGGGTCTGCATGATTCAACGCCTGATTTTGCCACCTTCTAGCGGTGTCTCTGGCACTACCCATTCGTCTCCGAAGAGTGTCTCCTCCGCCCGAACGGATCGAGACCTCGGTCCATAGGGTGTCGGAACCTATCGTGTGTCCATCTATGTGACGGATGGTTATTCGTACAGGACGTCGACCTTCGATGTGATCATCCCAAGCCAAACTAAGCCAGAGCACGTGAGCAGAATCCACTAGGTTACTCAGCCATGTGACGACGTCCTCTTCATCATTTGACCACATTGGCAATGGACGATTAGGAGGAGTCAGTGACTCGGGAGTCAATCTGAATGTTTGACGGGAAGGTTGGCCATCAGGAACGTGAACTTCAAGTTCAATCGGTACCTTTTCCGCACTCAAATTGTTGACCATCACGAACAAATCACCTCTGGATTCTGCGCAGTGCAACGGTAAACTTGCATCCAATCTCCATGAGTTTCCCGCGATGGATTCATTGTGATCCATCAACCCAAATTGCAAGCGATCTATTTGTCGGAAAAGATCGCTTTGCCATGCCCGTGTATGGCCTACAAGGCGAGAGAGTGTTGGGAGGTCGAGGTGTGTATTATGAAGGAGGCTTTCCTCAATTGATTCCGCACCCACAATCTTCTCAAACTCCTGCATTAATTGGTATTGTGTGAGCATGTTTTGCCCACGTAAATAGACAAGATGTAGAATTTGTTCAATCGCTTGATTCAACCCATTAGAATCTTTGATTGAAACCCCCAAAGTATCCTTCCATTGCTGAAATCGGAGAGTACTCTCGGGATCGAGATGTGCGAGAAGGATTTGGGTCAATGGATTCTGAAGTGTACTCTTGTGTTGACTGGGGGCGTGATAGACTAAAAATGGCAGATCATCAGTATGCCTTGGCGTTCGCCTTTCTATCATAATTGATTGAACGAGTGCGATACTTGCAGNTAAAATGCTCATCACAAGTAATAGGCCTCTCGTTTCGGTTCCAATTGGGAATAGGTTAGCCAATCCAAGGAGAAGCGAATATGTCATCATATATCCAATCCTCATGTGTTCATGTAAGCGCAATTCTGTGAGTGTATTCAGAATTCGTTCAATACTGCCATCGTGTTCGTCTTGTGCTCGGCCTCTCGCACCAAAGCGACCCATTCCGACCCAAAGTGCGAGATTGCGTGTGATTGCAGATGGCGCAACGAAAATCAGTGTCAGCATGGCTGAGACGATCGCAACCTGAGAAGGTGTGATTCTTTCGGGCATGGACATTACAGTAATCGTGAAAATAAGCATCAGGGGGGGGATTAGATTTCTGAACATCGTCCAAGCCCAATTGCTTGAGAGGCGCCCCCAAAAACGGCGCGCACGTTCCAGTCTAGNCAGCCTGTTGTCTATCAACTCGGCAAGGCCATCGTCTGCCTCAAAGGCTTCGCCATAGGGCCGTGGAAGGTTTACTCCGCCGTCAACTCGTCGCATCGGAACAGATGAGCGAGCGTTGGATAGGTCATCAGCATGACGCTCTACGGACCCGGAATGTCCTTCAATGCCGGGCAAAAGGAACGGTTGGGCGCGTCGCATAGCTGGATATTGCACCGGCCTCCTAAGCCGGATGTCGTGGGTTCGAATCCTGCCGCGCCCGTTNCCAAAAACGACGTGGGGGGTCTATGCCTAAGCGATCTACTGCAATTCTAATTGCCTCTTCGATTCTTGCAAAATCTGGTGAGTGCCAAATCGAATAAGGATCATCATCGCTAGATTTAATCAAGTTTCCATTCTCTAAGCGATCTTGTAACCTGTTGAGAATGGCTCCACACTCAACCAGGTGGTGTAGGCAAGTTGGGCAATGGGTCATTGTACAGGGTTCGCAGGGGTTTCTCAAGTGATTGATGATGTACACAAGCGAGTCAACGTGGTGCAAATAATCGATTAACGGGCGAGTGAAGTTTCGACGGTATCTGTCGGGAAAAAGTGCATGCCTCATGCTCAAAAATTGACTCTCTCTCTTAGAAATCCTACAAATAATTTCAAACAATGCCGAAGGTGCTTTATCTTCAATATCAAGTATTATTTCGATGAACTTCTCATCCTCGGTTGAGAATCTCGCTGGGCCTCGAAATAGTGCACGAAGAATGTTCGATGCATATTTCCCATCCGAGTTGGTTAGTAGTTTGTACTCGCCCGCAAGCAAGAGTGCTTGAAACATCCCGTCCTCAATTTGGCTCCCAGGGAATGATGCCATCTCATTATACAAATCGAGAACCATGGACACAATATAATCACCAACTGGACGAGGGGGTTGACTGGGTGCGTAGGCAATGCATATTGGTTCAGTCTCAATGTTATGATTGGAGGTTGATTTGGTCCTAACCACAAAAAACAGATGGTTATTGCCTGAGAGGTATGCATCGACAGATTTCTGAACGTCAATCACTAGAATAACTTGTTTCTCTCTGAAGTAGTGGATGTACTGAATCTCTGCTTTCTCGGTCAAGAATTGGTGATTCCCTTCCAACTCTCCAAGTACTTCAGATACCAATTCTAAAGATCTCAATACTGGCGAATCGAAGGAGGCACCCGGAGGGGGCTGGATATCAATTGCTTCCGCTGGGTTGAAACGGCGTTCTTCGTCGTCAGTTGGGGGTGATGTAGTTTCTTTCATTGTATCATCTCTTGTGGCAAAATCGGCCACAGGAGCTAACGCTTACGCAACCGATTTATTCTTACGATATCTTTTCGAGAGTATCATTGGAATGGTTGCACGGGATTTGGGACAGGGGGCCCTACTTAAGTCCGGCGAATTTTATTCTCATACCGCCATCTAGATGATCGGAGTTCGTCTTCTAGTGCATTGAAAGACCGTGTTGGCGGCCTGATTTGGATACTTGATGCAAGAAGTGCTCAATCTGAATTCTAGGATGGATTGTGCGTCTCAGCGCCACATCACAGATGGATAATGATGCGAGCATTTCCTTTCTCAATTCGGGTGCTAACATCAAACGATTGCCTGTAATTTCCATGTGGATTTGGTGTACGACATCTTCTGCATCCAAGGCGTGTACACCCATCATCTCATCCAACTGTCCCATCGCACCCTCTAGGGTCTTGATGTTGCGGCCACCCTTCTTTTCCCATCGCCATTCAATCACTTTGCCACGCAATGCCAAATCAATCATCCGACGGGCGTGCTGGAGTGTGCTTGCTGAAACTACGTCATACAAGCGATTGCGAGTTTCAGTCATGCCTCGCCGTGCCAAGAGTTCAGTGGTGAACAGTGCTTTTCGTAGATTTCCGTTGGCGACGTGAGCGATGTCACCAGACATCCCTTCTGCCATCTCTACACCTTCTAGGGATGCGACCTTCTCAACGGTAGATTCGATTTCTTGTGCAGAAATCGGTGGGATTCGGATGTGTTGCATACGGCTACGCAAAGCATCGATGATGCGACTGGGGGCTCTTGCAGTGAAAATGAACCGTGTGGTATGAGATTCGGATTCCATCATTCGCCTAAGATATGGTTGTCTTCTGGAGCCGAGATGATCTGCATCTTCGATTACGATGAGTCGACTGACGGGTGCGCGGCCAAACTCAACTGGAGTTTCCTCGCCGCACGGTGCCTCACCCACATCACCCTCCCACATGTTTCGATCAAAGGCATCCAGGCTGGTTCGACTCGCGAGGGTGTCGGCGGATTTCTTTCCTGAAGGGCGAAGGAAATCCTCAAATTTTTTCATCGCTCCTGCCTGTCGGGACAAATCCCTCGCTTGCAGAATGTGGCATGTTGATTTCCAACCAGGTCCGAGAACCTGTCGCGCCACTAAACGCCAAGCCGCTGTTTTCCCGACCCCTGCGGGCCCGGTAATGAGTAAATGTGGAGGGTCACCAGACAAACTGGTTCGAATGAATTGATCTCGGATTTTCTGAGGCACGGCCAATTGATCGAATCGCTTAGGGGCGTGAATGGAAAGCCACGAGGGCATCAATACAAGCGGAGATGTCGAGGTCTTTCAACAAGACGCTCAGACTGCATCCAAGGTCTTGTGACCCTGACGGCGAGGCTTGACGAAAATCCGAAATCCGCAGGCTTTGCAGGCAATTCCAGTTCTTGTTCCTTCGAACTCATCGATGTGCCCACAGCGAAGACACTTGTACGTAACCGATCTGGACATCGACCCGCCGACCGACCCCTCCCATTTGAAGCCGTCGACGGAGAAAGATGGAGTATTTACTGTGAATTTCGACTCTGTTTACAGATTTCAATGAAATTCTGGAACATGTGCTGGCCGTATTCTGAATCATTCACTTCGGGGTGAAATTGTAGGCCAAAACGATCGCCATTTTCGTTCTCCATTCCCTGAACTAGGCAGGATTCACTACTGGCCGTAATGAAGAACCCTTCCGGAACAACACTCACTTCGTCGTTGTGTGATTCCCAAACGGTTTGCGTTTCAGGTGTGTTGGCGAATATTTGGCCACCGCCGTTAGCCAGGGTAATTTCGGCAGCACCGAATTCGGGCTCGATAGCTTCGGCCGCAGCGCCCCCATAGTGCCCTGCCATGAATTGGTGTCCGGCACAAATCCCCAAGATGGGGATGTTCAATTCAAGATAAGCGCCGCAGTTGCCCAATTCGCCTGTGAGGCCTACTCTAGCAGCACCACCTGACAATATGAGTCCGTCCAATTCTCTTAGTTCAGAGATAGGTGTTGTATTTTCGATAATTTGTGTATCCACGCCGAGATAACGCAACATACGCCATTCGCGATGGGTCCACTGTCCACCATTATCGACGACATCGATGACCAATGGTTGCTCGCTCATCGATGGTTGCCGAGGTTGGCGCTCAATCAAGGTGACGATATCATAGGTCCGCCAATTCACTGTAATACAACACTCGCATGCTGTGCTCAAACGCAGCCGCGTTGCCCCATGCTTCTAACAAATCTGCACCGAGTGCATAGAGACCATGACCACGGGCGACAAACAACTTGTTTCCTGTCTGTTTCAGCGCCTCAGTAATCTCGACCAAATATCCCTCCATGTCATTGTACTGAACATCAACGATAGTGGCACGGCCAAATGTGGAGCGCCCCTCAAAATCAGTTGGAACCAATGCGTAACGATCTTTCTCTAAACTCATTGCTGTGGTGTATGGAGCCGCAACGTGTACGCAGGCACCTCTGCCTTCGTGTTCTAAACTCGCGATGGCTAGCGCCACACTGTGAATTTGCCAGTCCTCACTGGCCCGGTTAGGGGCTGCATCCCCCAAACGTCCCGTGATCAGGTCGCCTTCATTCATCAAACCCAATGCAGCACCCTGTCGGGAAATGTGTACCAATCCTGGAGAAGTGGTTGATAGGAGGCTGAATGAACCTGCGGTTCCATGCGTCAATCCGCCTTTCTGTAATTGCCGGCCGAGGGTGGCAAACATGCCCACAATCTCCCCAGGCACGACATACCCCTCGCCTACAATCGGTGGCATTACCGGATTCTCGACCTCTTGAATTACATCGACGGCTGCTGCCATAGTTTTCTTTAGCGACTCGTTTTCTTCACGCAATTGGGTGAGTTCCGCCTTCTCATCGCCCTCAATCGTTCGCTTTACCGTCTCGATTTTCTCCTGGCCTGCCTCAATCACAACGCTGGAGCCGCTGCTCATACTTTGGGCCCCTGATGGGGCGGAAGGGGGAGTGGAAGGAGGGCTGCCTGACGGTTTAGTAGAGGTCCCGCCGAACATCGCCCGGCTACCCGAACTTCCTGGAGGTCCCGAGGGAGGTCCGCTCGGTGGCCCACTTGGTGGCCCACTTGGTGGTCCGCTTGGTGGACCGGTGGGTGG
>PATG01000009.1 GCA_002713555.1 Planctomycetaceae bacterium | reverse complement strand
GGAATCGTTTGCGATACCCTCGATAATGCTGAAATGAATGGGTATTGGGAAACCAGCCGGAATGAAAACGGTGAAGAAGGGGAAGTTTGGGTTAAAACGGGTGAAAACGATCGCTGTGAAATCGGTGAAAAATATACCATTTCAAGCGACCTAGAAATGATTTTGTTTGACAGAGATTCTCAAGCTGGATTAGAAGTTCGAGGTTTTCTTGAACTATGTGGTGGGATTTGCTGTGCCATCTGTTCACTCATCTTCCTCATCCTAGCTGTGATTTCTGGATTTGCCATGAAGCCTGCACCACAAATGATGATGCCAATCGGTACTGGTGGTGGGGTTGTCGGTGGTGTGGCTCCAACTGTTCCCGTTGATTCCACTGCAACGAGTAGTTCAGTTCCTGGAACGGCAGTATTTGGAGCGGGCCCAACAATGAATGTTGATGCTGCAGAACCTGAGCCCTCTCAAGGAGAAGATACCATGACAGCCGCTGACTCTCTAAAGGAAAAATTCCTTGCTGGCGCAGCAGAAAGAGTCTCTGAAAGCGATACACTGGGTAAGGAATAGTCAGGCTGCTTCGTAAATACCGAAGCCCGAAAGTGGTGGAGTATAGACATGAAGGTTGATCAAATCATCATCGGTGTCGTTTGAGATTCTGTGAATATCGGGCTCAGAAGCAGCACACACTTCTCCGGGAGCATAATGTCGTACATGGGAAGGTACAGCGAGATTATCCTCATCCAATTCGTACACTGTCTCGGTTGAGGTCCCTTCAACAATTAGGAAAGCACAATCAGAACCCTTGTGGTCGTGAATCGGAGTATCCTGGCCCGCTCGCCAAGTAATTGCGACCATTTCGTAATGATCGGTTTTCTTGATGATATTACGCTGATAGCCGTTATCGTCAGTGTAACCAATGTGCTCCTTGAGTCCCTCTAGATTGATTTCCATTGATGTCAATCTTGAATCCAATTCATCCAATCCGGGGCGACAATCGATTGAGTCCAACCAATTGATCATCTCGCTGAGATGTTCACAACTATCCAACAGTGAATTGCGGCGCTCCTCATCGAGGGTGACGACCGCAACCATGAACACCGGATGAGGCGGTAGAACATAGAGTTGACCAAATGAAAATCGGCTCATAGAGTACAGATTTGTTGATTCAAACTAGACCTTATATGCAAACTGAACAAGATGTAGGCATAGCGGTGTACAAATACCGATTGTTGGGGGGACCGAACATGGATGGGGTGACAGAACCGGAGCAATTGCAAGACCGCACCTATTACAAAATTGGGGAGTTCGTCTATGACAATGCCAAGGTGGTTTTGGTTGTCACGATGCTGGCCTGTGTCGGTTTTTCCAGTTTGATGTTGCTCGAACCACAGTATATCGAAGGTTTTGGAGAAGGGGATCTGGAATCTGTTGATGGCTGGAATGCAATCGGAGAAGGGTTCTCGGATGGCGAATCTGGAAATGTTGAAATCTTCTATGTCCTATTTCATCATCCGGGACTGAATGTCTCAGATCTCAATGTACAGAATGCAATGAGGGTGACAGTTCAATCATTTGCTGAACACGAGAGCGTTGATGTGAACTATCCCTGGAATACGAATAATGAAAATCAATCGTATCTGATTAGTGAGGTTGACGACTCCTGGTCAAGAGTCGAGGTTCGCGTGAATCTAAATCGCGATGAAGCGAAAGCACTGCTTGCCGACGAATATGACAATATCTTACTCCCAAATGATGCGCCTGAAGGGATGCAAAAATGGGTCACTGGGAATTTGGCAATTGATGTTACATTTGACATGACCCTGAAGAAAGAGCTAATTGAAGCTGAGCTAATTTCAGGCCCGATTACTTTGATTATCTTACTGCTGATATTTGGAAGTTTGATTGCGGCAGGGTTACCGGTAATGACAGGTGTTTACACCGTAATTTCAGCGGTTTGAATTGTTACGGGACTGACTTACATCTTTGACGATATCACCATTTATGCCAACAACATTGTCTCCTTGTTAGGAATCGGCCTCAGTGTTGATTATTCACTTTTCATTGTCAATCGATTCCGGGAAGAGTTACGCAGAGGGCACGATCATCGAACTGCCATCGCTATGACCAGTGCAACCGCGGGGAGAGCGATTCTATTTTCAGGATTGACCGTCATTGCTGGACTATCAGGGATGCTGGTATTCCAAAATACCAGTCTACCGTCTCTGGGATGGGGCGGAATTTGTGCAACCTTTGTTGCATTGACGTCGTCCATCGTACTCTTGCCAGCCTTACTTTCCTTATTGGGAGACAGAGTTAATTCGTTTAAAATCAAATTTTCTTTCAATGACAAAACAGGAGAAGATGGGTTTTGGTCATGGATTGCAAATCGGGTGATGAAGAGGCCGTTGGTTGTTCTGATTCCATCCATGATGGTGCTCCTAGTCGCGGGTTCACCCTTCTTACAGGCGGAGTGGGGGTTGACCTCGTGGAGGGCATTAAGCCCTGATGATGAAGCGCGAAGAGGTTTGGAATTGACCGATGAAAAATGGGTGCAGGATGTATCCAATACTGCAACGCTCGTGTTTGAAGTCGATACTGATAATGATCTCTTCTCAGAACAAAATCTGAGAGATTTGTATGCATTGTCAAAAGAAATTTTACAGGTTGACAATACCATGTATGTGTACTCATATGCACACTTTGATGTCGAAATGAGCGCAGATCAAGTCGTGGATTTCTGGGATGATTCGGGTGATGAGAATTTAACTCAAGAAGAACAGTTCATCATTGAATTACAGAGAAATGGCCTGATTGAATCAACTGTTGGTAACAATGTCGTCGTTATGGTTGTAGGAATCAGTGGAGAACAATCAAGCGAAGAATCTCGAGAAGTGGTCAAGCAGATTCGTTCGATTGAATCGAGGAACAATCAGTTTGGTGGAACGGCCGTTGTCAATGTCGCTGGTTTTGCTGCTTACAATCAAGATGTATTGGATGCCGTCATTGATGGATTACCAGTAGCATTGGGCTTCATTTTGATTGCAAGTTATGTTCTAATCTTCCTGCAAGTCCGTTCAGTTATCCTGCCTCTGAAGGCCATTGTGATGAATATTCTCTCTGTCTCTGCTTCATTCGGAGTTTTGGTTTGGGTATTCCAAATGGGTAATGGTGCTGAGTTGATGAATTTTACACCACAACCCATTGACCCCACCACGCCGGTCATGATTTTCGCGATTTTGTATGGATTGAGTATGGACTATGAAGTGCTGATGTTGTCCAGAATTCACGAAGAATGGGAGCGAACTGGAGACAACAACAAGGCCGTCGCTGTAGGCCTTCAGAAAAGTGGTCGAATCATTACTTCAGCCGCATTGGTCATGATTACTGTCTTCTCGGCATTCGGCATTTCATCGATCTCGTTGATGAAACAATTCGGTCTGATGTTAGCCCTCGGTGTCGCCGTGGATGCAACCATCGTGCGTGCTTTGGTTGTTCCCGCAACCATGCGATTGATGGGTGATTTGAACTGGTGGTCGCCCAAGTGGTTGGGTGGTCGTGAAGATGGTGAACCGATTCATTCGGAGCAGGATTTACTCGGTTAAAATTCGATGAAAGTGATGAACACCCGTTTCCTTGGTCGGCGAATAGCGACCTCGTTCGTAGGCTTGAGATGAAACCCCTTTCTGGCAACCTTCCACTACAAATTGATCTTCAGCTTCGACCTTGTCTAAATCACCGCCAGCTCCTTTCCCTAGCATACTGGAATCTCCGACAAATCCGTGGTAGACGATTCGTGTTCGATCGACAGCTTCGGGAATGACAAGATTCACCGAGAGCCCCCATGGATAGAAATTCAGCATCAATCCGGGGAAAAGCCAGTAGTAGTAAGCTGCAATTTTCTGACCGTAGTCGGGGTGTCCTTCGGGTAAATCGAAGCAGGGTTCACCTTCATTGGCGATACCAATCTGTAAGACGCCTCCATCAAACAATTCGGTTCGATATTCATCGTAATCTAGAACTTGATGTAAATCTCCATGCACGAATGGAATGTGAAATCCTTCGAGATAATTATCCACGTACAGCGCCCAATTTGATGCTATACTGTAGGAGCGATGGCGAGTGAGATCGTGAGTGAAATTTTCGATATCTAGCCAACCAACTCGCGATTCAACCGCTTCGATAAACTGATCAAAATTCTCCGCTTCGATGGTATTGAACAACAAGCCCTTCCATTCCGCCAATGGAAAGTGGTCCAGATGATCTGCCTCAGTCGGGAAATTCTCGACATCGGAAAATTCAGGCATGTTGCGAAACTGTCCTTTGAGATCGAAGGTGCGACCATGGTAGGAGCACTGCAAACGCCGAGCTTTCGTTGGTTTAGAACAAATCAACATTCCTCGATGTGTACAAACGTTTGAGATACAGTGGATGTCATCACCTTCTTTGGTCATAATCATCGGTTCCCGCAGAGGATTGTCAATAGGATTCACACTCATCAACTGACTTCGATGCCCAGCGAAGTGCCAATGGCTTGCAAAGGACGAGATAATGGATTCGAACGTGTCAGGGTCTGTGTAAAACCTGGAGGGTAAGGTCTGGGCTTTGCGAATATCAGGGTCGATGATTGTCACGTCATCACCTACTCAATCTTACTACACAAGGCTAAATGAACCGGTCAATGCATCGATTTCATCACGTCGACCGGGCCCAATTCCGACTACGGTCACTGTGCCTGGAGGAATCTCAGTATGTCCGGCATCACGAACCATGTAGCAGACCAAGCCCTCTGCCTGACATTCACCAAACAGTCGCTTGAGAGCATCCAAATTCGGTGCTGCCACCACAATCTTTCGAGCACCATTTTCCAACCATGAACTCAATTCATTAGGCCGAATGCGCTTGGCTTTGAGCGCACATTCTACTGCAGCGTGGCTGCATTGTGCCGCCAATTTACCTTTGGATAATTTGAGATCCTTACGTGTGACCAATACCATAGTCAACTCATCTCCACTCATCTAGTTACCACCATCCAATCGCTCGACCCCAGCCAGGGGATTTTCCTGTCTGTACGCTTCCGCCTTATTCTCAGCCATGCGTGCCTCCCTTTCAATCGTGTCCATTGGGAGTTCGGGGTACCATCTTCCGGCTTCGTGCCTTCTATGCAGCCACAATAACTGGTGTAAACTTGGGGCCAACCATATCGTAAACAACACGTTTCCAACGGCATGCATGGCATCAAAAATTAGACCTGCAATAATGAATGTGAGGAATGCTTCGAAGGATTGGTAAATCGCCAATGCGGACAAAGATACTATCCAATCGAACAAAAATCCCCATGTAAATGCCAATATCGCCAACGGTAAGATACGGACCTTGGTGCCATCCCAATTGACAAGCAGTGGACGGAGTACGGCAGAACTGGTCCCGACCGCAGCCCAAGCAATTGCCTGATAGAAGGTCCATGGCCCGTGTCCCAGTGCCATGTTAGAGAGCAAAGCTGTCAACATTGCAACCGCTGTGGCTCGACGGGCACCCAAATGTAAACCGATCATCAAGATGAATAAGGTGACTGGCTGAACATTGGGAAGGGCTGCAAATAGAACCCGACTGGCACTGGCAACAGCGGCCAAGAGTGCAATGAGGGCTGCTTCACGTCCAAGTCGAATCTTGCGATCAACATTGATGAGCAAAGAGCCGAAAAACAGGCCAAACAACAATGTCAGCCATACTGCGATGCCACCTGGAGTCATAGACCATGACTGAATGGATGTCAAATTCATTGTTTCACCTCCTCCAATCGTCCTTGCTCAATCCGCCAAATTCGGCCGCCACAAACTTTCGCCCAAGCTGTCAAATCGGACGAATGGGAGGTCACCACTACTGCACTACCCTTCTTTCGGGTCTCATTAATTTGTGATAGTAAACCCGCAAGGGTTTCATCGTCTAAGCCATGATCGATTTCATCCAGCAACAACATTGGTGGATTGCGCATCAAGAGAGGAAGTAGGGATAATCGTCGGCGCTCACCTGTTGACAGGTCGTGTACCGGCGTCGTCATTGAAAGGTGTGAAAGGCCCAATTCTAGACGCAGGGCTGATTGCAATACTCCTAACTGTTCTGCTTCTTGATTTGATGTGGGTTCAACCATCAACGAATGTTGATACAGAACTGGATGTTGTAGGTCTAATTCCTCTTGCACTGTCATGCCAAGTAGTCGACGGTCTGGAGAAGTCGGCAGCCACGGAAGGTTTGCTGCTGTAGACCATTCTCGCAATAGGGTTGTTTTCCCTGTTCCGTTGGCACCCTGGACCAGAATCAAATCTCCAGTTCTAACCGGTTTGAGATCGTGGCTGAACAGTTTACTTTGTGGTGGCAAACCAATTTCATCACCATGTTCAATCCAAACCGAAGGGTAGTCTTGAATCGACACCGATTCACCGATTGTGATTTCTACATCTGCAATTCGTTCCCAACGGGCATGTCGATGGGCAACGACAATCACCAAACCACCACGTGCACGATGTTTGACGACGGCCTTACCCAACTGGATGAATCCCTCTTCGTCTAGGTGAACATCAGCCTCATCAAGTAGCCACACGGGTTGTGCGGGATCGAGATGTGCGGCGAGAAGAAGGCGCTGCTGTTCTCCATCAGAAAGATGTTCAGGCTTTGATTCAAGTTTTGAAAATAAACGCCATTCGCGTAAGCTTTCGAGCATTTCTTGTTGAGTCCAAGGTCCTGATAGGCGACGTGCAATGTTGAATTCTCGTTGCACTGACTCCGCGATACCATGCCGGTCAGGATCTTGTGGAATCCAACATGCAATGGATTGGTCAAACGGCCCAGTGGACAGGTCCACTTCGCCCAATACTGGATGGCCTGAAAGGTGTGCTTTTCCATGAACTGAGACCGGATGTTGCCAAGGAGAAACACCTGCAATAATTCGCAACAATGAGGATTTTCCACACCCTGATGGGCCTCGAAGCAATACAATATTGCCTCCTTTAAGCAATTCTTTGTGGCGACCAATCGAGCGACCTCCAGGCAATCGGACCTCGAGGTCAAGGCCGAGTTGTACAGAATCAGAGAAATGATGTGGTGTGATACCGTCCTCGCGTATTTCTTCTCCCAGAGCAAATTGGACTATCCGCTGCCGAACACCATGTCTCCAGCGGCGAGGTGCGAGGATTCCTCGAGATTGAACTGCATCTCCAAGATCATGGGCATGATCAAGTGAATCTGCAAGCCATCCTGGCCAAATTGAAGCACGTGTACGGAGCGTTCCTAGAGTTGATTCCTCTTCGATGAAGCCTCTTTCTTGCAAAGTTTCGAGTCTCCATTTTGCACTCTCTTCAAGTCTAGGAACCAATCGCAAAGCAATCGCCAGAGATACTCCCAAACGCGGCAAAAACCACTCAAATGCACGGACTACATCGCTTGGTGGAACAGACCATGTAAGAATCTGCATTCCCAGCAGTGCAGAAACCAATCTGGAAATCAGAAGAAGAACAAGTGGCCAATTCTCAGTGCCACTGAAGTAGAGTAGAATCAAACCGTATAAAATCGAGAGAGGGAGCCAAACCCGGCTCCACCTCAAGATGGTTCGAACACCAACCATCACAATAGACCAGAGCAGAAGGAAGGCGGTCCAAGCGCCCAATTGTTCGGGTTTCAGTAGCAAAGGGAGAACGATGACAAGAATCAGGAAGGGGATTCGGGAATAGCGAGGTGGACCCAATCTTGCGGCCCTCTCTCCTTGCCAACCCCAGACCGAAATGAAATCGCCTCCTATGGAGGCGAACTCCAAAGCCGGACTTTGACTCTTGACCTAATCAATACTCACTGGGCTCAAAGAACCAACCAATTTCATCACCCGGTTCAACGACTTGTTCTGCCATTCCAATCGTGCCATAACCGCCATTCAAATCATATGTCCACCAGTGGTTTTCAGTACCTCCTTCAGCACTGCCAATGTCTTGCAAAAAGTAGCCCAGTGTCATCTGCTCAACTTCATAATTCAACCCGAATTCATCGATTGATTGTCGTGTGACATCCTCGACTGTGTCTCCTGCATCAACAGGAATCATTGCGACTAACACACAGTAACTGTTCTCTGGTGCAGGAGAGAGCAACCAAGCTTCACCAGTTTCGTATAACCTGACCTCGCCCTCAGAGCAGTGGTCAGGAGCATAAGATTCAGGGAAATGGATTGTGACCAATACTTCAGTTGAATTCAATCCACTTTCCAAATGAGGAATGACACTTGAGATTCGCAAACGGTCACTCGAATCCTCTACAGGCTCCCCGACGATGTTGGCATTGTAAATTGAACCTGCCATCAACAAACCAAGGATGACAAAGAATAGAGCTCCAATTTGGATTTGACGTCGCAGATCAGATTGTTGGGCGAAATATGAGAATCCTGCAAGTAAGGTCGCCCCCATAAAGGGCAAGAATATGATACCATAGTTACCTTCTGTAGTAGTCGATGGTTGACTTTCTGTTTCGGGTTCTTCAGTTTCGGGTTCATCAATCACAATGGGTTCCGATTCAATTCCCAATGTCTCATCAGCATGAGCACGAATCGTGTTGAAATCTTCCAAATCAAACCGTACCTCAAGCCAAGAGGCATCATTGGCTACTGCGAGAACATAGAGGTCAGAGCCACATCCTGCCGTCACCCATCCTGGGCGTTGTGGAGTCCACGTTGTATTGCCTGAATCTGTCGCAATGTACCATGAACCCTGCGCCCTGTTTTGTGGGAAACAATACCCATCTTCAGTTCCAACCTGAATCGGGCGAATTTCTCCAGAAATATCTGCAGCATCCCAACGAATAATTGAGTCAAAGGTTCCGTTGTTATTCATTTCAAATTCGACCACACCTGTCGATGTTGCAGTAGGAGTCGAAAATGAGCCGCCTGCAAGAGTAGTTGCTGAACCTGCACCGAGTGAATGATATTCCAAGAGTACGGGTTCGCTGCTTTCATTCCAATCGATTCGGACGAAGCGCGATTCACCATCACCCTGAATGTGTGTGAGTAATCCAATCGTCGGATAGTCAGGCGAGACTGCATACTGATACATCACCGGCGTTGTTCTGATTTTCCAATTTCCAGAAAAGTTGGAGACCTCCGCAACATTGAGTTGATCAATGAGTGTCAAATTCAAATCATAACGTAAGATATCGCCAGATTCCGTTCCCTGGATATAGCCATAATCCATTGTGAAATTATGCCACGAATACCACACACCAATATTGGCTCGATACGTACGAATACTGTTGTTTTGGTATTGATTTTGTATTGTCCCATTGGCCGCACAAACATCGATGATGCCAGTTTCTGTCGGCCAAACAATCCGATCCTCTATACTCAAACCTTGGGCGGTAATTCCCCAAGTGGGGGCCGAGGTGGATACGTTCCACAATGGTGCTCCGGTCACCAAATCATGGGCAGTCAACTGACCTGAAGTCCATCCTGTAACAATCATGTCCTGTGCAGGGGAACAGGGCAATGTGCCTGCGGGGACATGGACCAATGGTGAGAGTTCGAAATTGTAGGGGCTAATCGGATGAGTTGTGCGCCATACCTCGGAACCATTGTCCGCGCGATAGGCGATCATGGTTGGGTCAATCCCATCCGAATTACTGCCGCCTCCTTTCACAATGACCAATCCATGAGTCACTAGGGGTGCGGTCGAGATGTATCCAATGTTCACATCTTTACCCCATCCTACTTCTGGCAAAATGAGCGATGGTTCACTTTCATCTGCCTGAACTGGTTGGTTGGCCAACAGAAACAGCAAGAGTACAAGCAAGGTGAAACGGCGCATCAAAGACGCCTCTGAATTTGTTCTTTCAGTGCGTTAGAAACCGCCTTGCCGTCGGCTGCGCCACCCAATTTACCCATCACGACGCCCATGAGAGGTCCTAGGGCTGCCATGCCTCTCTCCTTTACGAAATCTGCTCGTTCTTCCAATACTTCCGCCACTGCGGCATCTACGGCCCCCGTATCTGCCGGCTCAAAACCTCGTGATGCGGCTTCAGAAGTCATCCAAGAGAGTAAATTCGGGATACTGCTAGTTTCTGCATCATTGACCAAGGGATCTACACCTTCTCGTGTAATCACTCCGGTTTCTCGAAGATGAATTGCAACAGCGAGCGCGTTGAGTTTGGCGGTACCATGGTCCAATAGCGCGCTGGCCCAAGCCTTCTGAGGTAGTTGTAATTCGCCCGATATACCGTCCATAAAATGGTCATCCAATTCTCCAGATACCAAAGCATTGACTTGATTTTCTGAAAGTTCTGTAGAGGAAAGGCGGGCCAATCTTTCGCCCCGAGTCGGAGGCAGATTGGAACGGATCGAATTCCAATGTGCTGGATCGATGGGTGTGGTTGGAATATCAGTTTCAGGATACATTCGTGCACCTCCGGGCAAAGGTCGCATTGCCGTTGTGGTGCCATCTTCAGGTGCCCCCTTGCGGACAACGACATTGCGCACTTCTTGTGGAATACGATGATACGCAAGTTTAGCACGAGTATGGACACCTTCCAGTGCCAATTCCGCTTGCCATTGAGGGGCGACACAGAGGACGAAGCAATCTCCTAGAATCGCTTGACAGGCATCGGTTTCCTCCTGTCCAATACCATATGCAGGAAGTTCATCAGAATGAAAAATCCCACGAACGCCAGCAAGTTTAGCAGCGCTGGCAAGTTCACGTCCCAGTCGAGGGAGTTGCGAACCTTCACCATCCACTTGCTTTGAGCCGAGAAGACCCTTCAATCCGGGCAAACTCAATCCCAATACGACCGCACCTGATTTGATGGAATCGACAACCATCTTGGATTCGCATTTCGCGAATTCAGCCGTGACTTTCTGTAATTCAAATGGCATTATTTGATCGACTTTTTGGGCTACAGAGGATTCAATTTCAGAATCATCTTGGTCGCGATGTACTGGTAATTCAGGTAGGTTTTGAGACGAACGCAATTGATTTGCTAGACGATAGAAATGCAATTGTCGGGCCATCTCTAGTCGAATAATACGTGGAATCCAATCAAGATCTTGGCAGCCCTTGATTTCGACGCGATCTCCCGCGCCGATACTGACATTTAGGTCCTGACGAATGGAGCCTAAACCTCGCCGAACACGTCGTGTATCCCTCAACAAGGTTCCCAAAGCTAGAGCGGTTTCCTTGGCATGTTCTGGGGTTTGGACGTCGGGAGCAGTGGCGACTTCGACAAGAGGGACACCCAATCGGTCGAGGGTATACACTACCTGCTCGCCATCTGGAGTTGAACGAGTATCCAATTTGCGGGCACTATCTTCCTCTAAACAAATGACGTCGACACCAACAGGACCTGAGGGTGTTTGGATTGAGCCATGTGTTCCAATCAGAGTTGTACGTTGGAAGCCACTGGTGTTTGAACCATCAACCACAGTTTTGCGCATGGCTTGCAGTGCCCCCACGGGTTTTGCACTCATCATTGCAGCCATTGTGAGCGCGACGTCGACCGCGTCTGAATCGTGCTCAAGTGGTGGGGCCTCATCCATTTCGATGAGGCCGGCGTTAGGGGATTGATAGTAGACGAAGGAACGATTTCGGCGTTGCTCAAATCGCGCAGCAATATCGATTCTGCCCCCTTCGCCTCGGGCTGCTCGCAACCGGCGATGAGCCCGGGGCCAAAGCCCTTCGATCTCGTCGATCCCGTCTTCATACAACGTACTCGGCTGACGTGAATGTAATTTCCCGGTGGCCAATTGTTGGTGAACTTCTAGTCCACACATGAAGCCGAGTTTCTCAGGGTCCAAGGAGCTTGCATCCGCAACGTCGCCGGGAATCTCTTGGACCATGAGAGGTTCGAGGCGCTTCCCCCCTAAAGGGGAAGCGGTGTTAGAATTGGAGATTTTAACTGATTCTCCACAAACCGACACTCGGCGCGTAGATATCACCACGATTCTGGATGTTTCGAAGCATTCTGTCGACTGTATCTTCATCGAATCCTTGTTCTGCCGCTGCGTTGTAGACATCGATTGTTGTGAATTCACCATTCAGTTCTCGACCAAGGTTCCGAACAATGGATTGTATGGTTCTCTCTGCACTTTGGGCACGCCGAGGGACACCTGTATGATCTGCTGGATTTATGTTGGAATCGTTGGCGAGATGTCGCCAAATCCCATCCATTGCAATGGCCTGTTTNGCATCATCTTCGGTAACNACATCCCGAAGAAACAATCTGGCTCGAGCTTCAGCCATTCTGAGGGTTGCTTCAATGGTTCTGGCCGTCAACGAAACCGAGTTGACTTCATCATCCATTTTCTTCCGCTTTTCAGTATAATGGCCCACCAAAATATCCATCACTTTGTCGTTACTNACGGGATGATATGTTCGCTTTGCATGAGCAATGTATTTTTGCAAGAAATCTGCTGTNAGTACATCATTTCCATCGACATCAGTTGTGAAAATTTGCTCCTGTAGAAGTTTATCCGGTTCAATGGAATGTCCACTCTCAATTAGGTGCTCTGGAACCCCAGTTCGCTTCACACGAATGATGTGTTCACCGATTCTGCGATCACGGATAGAATCCACTGAATCTTGAATCATCCAAACCATGTCAAATCGTGAAATCAATGGAGGGGGNAGNTCGATTTGTTTGTGCAAATATGTAGAGGGGTCGCCCCAATCAACATCCTTGAAACGTCCATCGCGCGGATTCGCTGCTGCCAACACCGCACAGCGGGTCGGCATCGTTGCGCTGACGCCGCCTTTGTTGATGTTGATACGTTGTTGCTCCATGGCTTCGTGCATTGCACCTCGATCNTCNGTCGTCATCTTGTCGAATTCGTCAACCGCACAAAGGCCCAAATCTGCGAGAACCAATGCACCGGCCTCCAGTGAAAANCGNCCATCGTTGAATGCATCCNNAACTGCNGCAGCAGTCAATCCAGCAGCANTGGTCCCACCACCGGTCGTAAAGCGGCCACGGGGTGAAATTCGNCCCATGAACGACAAGATTTGTGATTTGGCAACACCGGGGTCACCAAGGAGCAAGATGTGGATGTCACCACGAGTACGTGTACCATCACCATACTTTCTCGCCACACCACCAAGCAACTGAAGAACGAGTGATTTCTTAATCCAATTCATCTTCTCTTCGCCGACGATAATTGATGGGGCAATCGAACGGATGAACAAGTCCACCAAGTCTTCNCGTTTCGATATATTCTCGATATCGGCAATCTCAGCNGGNGANATATCAATCTCTTCCAATGGAATATTCTTCCTTTCACTTGAATGCATTGAGATGTAAACGTCAAACATTGGGGTTTTTGCTCCACCGCGCTTAAGGGTTCGAACGTAAGGGATTCCATTGATCCGAATACGTTCTCCTGGGACGTGCTTCCCTGCCAATTCAGCCTCGGCCAACACACTCAAACGCACCGGTTGAGAACCTGGTTTNACATTCTCAGGCAGTTCCTGAACTTCGATCCACTGATTGTCAATCATAGTCGAATCAGAGTGTCGCAAATCGAATCGAGTACTACCCCTACCACTGGTTGAACGCCCACAGCCACCAGCATTCTCATCACATTCTGAAGGTTCGACCAATTCCAATTCATTGGGTTGTGAAATTTCAACCGTATTTCCACAAGTACAGCATGTGAAAATGGCATTGTAGATTCGAGGCTTTAGTTCACTTACCTTGGTAACAATCACTTCGGATGTGGTGAAGGTTTCGACCTCGTCACTGCTGATATCGCGCAGCCTGTGCATAGCATCCGGTGGCAAGCCGACAATGCGCAGACGGGGTTGGGCATCGTAGCCGGATTCCTGACACATACCAGCCAAAACACTGTCTGCATTTCGAATCGTGACGCGAGGATGGTTCAGTATCAATTCAGCGAATGGAACGTCCCATGCTTGTATATCGGCAAAATCAATTGAGAATGAAATTTGTTTTGGCCATGATGCAGCGAGTGTCGAAATTTTGTTTGCACAGGTCTCTTCAAAGAATGAGCGCCATCTGGCAGCTGAATCATGAACCTGTAGCATCGAACATCCCCCACGCAGGACTTTCACATCGGTAATTCGCATCCCATTAACTTAGTGGAAGAAAGGGACAACACCCCTTAATTTCCAGTGGAAAATAGAACTTACGATACGTGCAAATTGGGGCACTCACATTTCCAATGGAGGTGTTTCCAATTGAATTTCCTACCATTTTGTGACAATCCCTTTCTAGGTCGTGGATGTCGCCGAACCATGGAATACACGCGTTCGGGAAGTGATGTCTTCATGCGACTCGACGAAGGTGAAGAGATTCACACGTCAATTCAAGCCATTTGCAAATCTGAGGGTATCTCAGGTGCAGCCATTACCAGTGGTATCGGTCGTGTTCGCAATACAGATATCGGATATCTCGATGATCAGAATGTCTATCAGCGAATTATTCGAAAGGAGCCCCACGAATTGCTCAGTCTCCAAGGCAATGTTTCTATCTTTGAGGGTGAGCCATTTACACATCTCCATGTGGTGCTCTCCGACAATGATCACAAGGTCCACGGAGGACATCTGTTTACATCCACAATTCATGTTGTGGGTGAAATTCATCTACGCGTACTTGAGAAGAATGTCAGTGTCCCAATGACCCGATGTTCAATTGTAGGTAGCGAATTCAAGCCGCTGAACTTTGAGGGATGAGGTTGAGGGTACTGTTTGCACATGGCTTTGAGGGATCACCAGATGGTGGTAAACCCACCTACATGCGCGAACAACTTGGATGGGATGTTGTCGCCCCCATCATGTCTTCGAATGGTTGGAATATTGAGCAGGAAACAAGTGTGTTGTTGGAATACCTCGATGCTGATGAGTTCGACCTTGTTGTGGGTTCTTCCATGGGGGGGCTGGCCGCTGCGAATGCCAGTCGATTGCGACCCGATACGAATTTTGGATTGTTACTGATTGCACCGGCCTTTGGTTTGGAGGAGATGTGGTATGAACGCCTCTCTGTGGATGAAATGNAACACTGGGAAGAAACTGATGCCTATCTCTACCGTGGATTCGANNTAGAGATGACACTCAATTGGGATTTCATGCAAACTGCAAAACAAATGTCTTGGCCTGAACTCAATCATCCCACGGTCATCTTACACGGAATGCAAGATGATGTTGTGCCCATTGAAAACTCTCAGAAAATTGCTGACACTGACGACAATGTCATTGCACTGATGGAACTTGACGATGGGCACAGAATGCAACAATCCAAGCCATACTTTGCTCAGGCTGCAAATCTCTGTCTCAATCCTCAAACACGATGAGGCCGATATCTGCTCGCCAACGGCCGATTTCGGTAAACACGCCATCTGAATCCCAACTGTAAATGTCCATGTTAGAATGACTGGTGAATCCGTTGGATGTGCTGAGTGTTATTTCACCCGAACTGACAGCATAATTATCCGCAGCAGATGGAATACCCATTTCGTTCACACGCTGTCCGGTAATGTCGCTGTTGACATCAGCCAATGAGACGGCTGTGCCCAAAATTAGCGTAGCATCTCCAGCCCAGCCTGCATGTGATGGGAGTGCGGTGTGATAATTCATGGCATACACATACTTGAGTGGATGATCATATTCGGCCATATCGTGATCAATACCCATCCGAACTCCCTTGAGACCTTCCATGTGTGCAATATCACTGACGGCAGAAAGAAGGGCGATATCACCCATACCATGTCCAGCGATCATGGGGATTTCAAGGCCCTGTGTATGGATTTCAGCCAAGATAGCTGCACCATCGGTCACACCCGCAAGAATCACCACTGCATCACAATTGGATAACGATGAAATTTCCGAATAGTAATCTGTTTGCGCCTGAGTAAAGGATTGCGTGGAGCAGGTAGTTCCCAACTCTGTCGCCAAACCGGTCGCAATCGCGGTGTGATCCTTTCCATCATCGTGCAGAATGGCTACGTTGGAATAGCCATCACTGGATATCAGGGCGGACAGTGCAGAGACGTGGTGTGCTTCTCCAGGCGAGACACGCCATAGGTAACCATAGTCTTGAGGTGTGCAAGTCAAACCGCAATCCTCCCATGCTTCTTCCATTGCTTCATCAGAGAAGGCTCCAAACGTGATGATTGGAATTTGATTGGATTCTGCAATCGGGAGGGCCCCGAGGGCTTCCTCAGTCGAATGCGGGCCAATGACACCAACAACGCCCATGTCAACCAGTGTCTGCATTGCCGTTGCAGCACCCGATTCTGTCGATTCAGTATCGGCGATCACCAAACTGAAGCAAAGACCTCGCTGGTTGATATTGAGCAATTCAACGCCCAATTGGACCGAGTTTTCTTCACCGTTCGCATAGGGTGAGTGGATCCCCGTTTGCGGGCTCAGCATTCCAATTTGCATTCCCCGAGCATTGTCCCTACATTGTGCTGAAATTCCATCAGCAGGTCCCCAGAACCCCATCTCTTCGTAACGTGCGTTAATGTCTGTACCTCCACCGTCAACTTCTACACGGAACAAATCATACATCATTCCNGGTGTATTGCCATGGTCATCAAAATCAATGGTCCCGCTGATTCCAGCATAATCTGTACCCACACTTGGGATTGAGATTTTGAGGTCACTACCTGAAGAAGAGCCCGCCATGATAGCAGCTTGCGCCAAGATCATGGCAGCATCGTATGAAGCCGCAGCGTGAGAGGGGGCGTTGCTCCCGTAAGCATTCATGTATTGGAGGTCAAACCCAGGCAAGAGATTCGATTCCCAAGCAATAGGGAGGGCGCCAACCATACCCGCGAGTCGGGACTCGTCTGTCACATTCTCAAAAAACGCTTCTGCNCCGTTTGGACCTGGAAGCTGGTGGGAAGTCACGATCCTTGCATCGTAGATATTCTGCTTAAGTTCCTCAATCAGTGCTGCCGTCTGCGAGTTGGAATCATAGTTTGAAGCGATGACGAAGTTCTGACAACCCGCGTCAACAGTCATGCCTCCATGGAAGGGACCTTGGTAACTTCCGTCCTCTTTGTCGAATACAATTTGATTAGAGGGGTAGGAAAATGTTCCACAGATGTTGTCCTCTCCATAAGCATCAGCAAACATGCGTGCATAAGAGCGTCCAAATCCGTTATCGACGTGTACGATTGCCACTTCACTCAACTCGTAGACATTCGCCCACATTGAGCCAGGATAAGCGCTGTCGGATTCGCTGGGGATGACTCGCCAAAGCAGACCATCGTCGGCAATTTCTTCCATACCACCATCAGAAACAAACGGTGTGATGATGGGTACTTGATGTTCGACCGGCTTGGTGATACCTTGTTGCAAAATGGGCATGGAAGAGCCTCCCATGATTGCCGATACACCNTCACCCTCAATCAATGACCAAGTGCCTTGATGGGCTCTTGANCCACTTGACTGAGTATCGAAATAAACCAAAGAAAATTCGTATGAACTCTGCGCTGCATTGATGTCGGCGATTGCCATTTCTGCGGCGTTCTCAAGACCATCTGCAAGGTGAGAATTAGAACCTGTTCTTGGTGTTAGTACACCGATTTTCACTTCGATGACCTCAACGGGAATGACTTCACAACCGGTTTCGTCGACNGTGATTCCTGCAGGTGTATTGCCACACTGGTCATCTTCATCCAGTACACCATCGCCATCTGAATCAACGGACGGATCGATACAATCGGGAATACCATCCGAATCGACGTCAATGGTGTCGTCTTGACCTTCGCATTCATCATCGGCATCGGAGACACCATCGCCGTCACCATCTCGCTGACTGGCACTGCATCCATTGACGTCGCTCTCCTCGCCCGAGGGTGTACTGGGACATTGATCGGTGGCATCGGAAACACTGTCATCGTCTGTATCCAATTGGGACTGTGAACATNCATTGTCATCCGTCTCNTCTGCTACTCCGTTAGAATCAGACGGAGTATCTGCACAGGTATCGTCCTCATCAGGAACACCGTCTGAGTCTGCATCGAAGACAAGATTTGGGCAACCAGGTCGATCGTTAGAATCTAGAGGGCCCGCTTCATTTGGGCATTGATCGAGTAAATCGATGATGCCGTCACCATCGGAATCCGAGGTACCTGTATCTGTTGTTTCACCGTTTTCAGTACCGGGATCTGGTTCACTGCCACCATCATCTCCGCCTAGACAGCCAGCCAAGCTGGCGGCCAACATTAGAGTCGTCATTAGCACTACGAGGAGTCGTTGCTGCGTGGTCATCACTTCACTTCCGCACCCCCGGAGGGGGTGGCTCGGGGNAATAAGTATGCGATTCCATCGTTCAGAGAGAGAAACCATTGCGGACGGCACCATCAAGGAGGGGCTTCGACTCGCACCACACCATGAGCGAAGGAGGTGAACGACTAGACTACGCGAGTAGTGGTGTCGACATCGACCTCGAAGGTGCCTCTGTGGCTTCTCTTGTCGGGGCGTTGTCTCGCTCCGTTCGAATACCCGGAACACCTGGTGCACCCGTAGATTTACCCGGGGGCTTTGGTGGACTCATCGAATTCGGTGACAATCTCTTGGCCTTGGCAACGGATGGNGTGGGTAGCAAATTGCAAATTGCCTCTATGATGGGACATTGGAGCGGAGTCGGCATCGATTGCATGGCCATGAACGTCAACGATTTGCTCTGCGTTGGAGCTGAGCCAATCGCCTTTGTCGATTACATTGCAGTTCCAAAACCCGACCCTGAGCAACATGCAGCGATTGGGGCCAGCCTCGCTGAAGCCTGTCGTATCGCACGGGTTACGTTGGCAGGTGGTGAAACCGCCAGTTTGCCGGGAATCGTGACCGAACTGGATCTTTCAGGGACCGCTCTTGGATGGTTGCCCAAAGGCACAGCCATCACTGGTTCGACCATCGGTTCAGGAGATGTGATGATTGGTTTACCCGCAAGTGGTGTCCATTCGAACGGCTTTTCGCTGGTTCGAAAAGTGGTCGAACTAAGTGGTTTAGAATACACTGACCCAGCACCATTTGATGCCACCCATCCCGGGCGAGACATCGTAAGAATGGGCGATGGAGATTTGACTCTAGGTGAAGTCTTACTCAATCCCACTCGCATTTATGTCGATCCTGTGACCGACCTCATCGATGCTTGTCGGGCAGGAACAGGACCTTGTCCAGCCGATGCAATACACGGTATTTGCCATGTCACAGGGGGCGGGCTTTCCAACCTACTGCGTCTGCATGATGAGCTTGGATGGCACATTGAACACCCAATGCCTGCCTTACCAGAGTTTGATTGGATCCAATCGACTGGAGATATCACTGATAGAGAAATGGCGCGCACCTTCAATCTCGGAATGGGAATGGTCCTCGTGGTTGACGCCGAACATTCTGATGCGGTATGCGAATGGGTTGCAGGTAGGCTTCAAGGAACACAAATTGTCGGTGAAGTGCGAGACCATGGCCATCGCGTAACGCATGTCAATCCGGATATTGTTTTCGAGCACTACTGAGGTGATGCGTTGACCGAATCTGAAATCGTCCTAGAGGGGCGAACTGAACATCGTTTACCTCCCACCAAAGAAGGACGAAGTGAGATACAATTAGAACGCCACGGAAAGGGACCTGCTGATCGGGCACACCGCTCGGCATTTCACAATCCTGCGATGGCGGATTGTCGAACCCGAAGTGTGTTACTGATGGATTACATGTTAGATGATGAATGGTTTAACAAGCCGAAGATTCACACCATTGATGCATTGTGTGCAACCGGAAGCAGGATCAATCGATGGTTGACTGAATTATCTCCTGATAAAGCCAAGAGGTTGCAAATTACTGGGGCTGATTTAGATGAAGATGCGTTAGTATATGCGCGAGAAAATTGTCCAGGGGTAGAGTTTCGCCATGAAGATTCGCGGCAAGTATTGCTTTCCTCAGGTTGGCAATGGGTCGATATTGATCCGTTCGGATCTCCTGTACCGTTCCTAGATTCTGCCATGCAATCGAGTGCACGNCGCGCTGTGATGGAGATTACTGCAACCGACACGGCAGCACTGACAGGTTCCTCAGCCAGCGCTTGTCTACGCCGCTATGGAGCCAAGATCCGAACTGATGAGATGGCACACGACTCTGCACTGCGTTTGTTGATGGCTACCGTTGCTAGAACGGCTGCTCAACACGATCGCTGTGTAATTCCATTGTTGTCTTCCTGGGACTCACACCACATCCGAGTCTCCATCAAGGTGCATCGATCAATTCAAGCGGCGAATGTTTTGGAAGATCAGTTGGGATGGCGGGTAGCGATGCCCACCAATGACGAGTTACAAGCATCGACAAAGTCTGGGTTACACCCACAAGGCGATGAAGGAAACCAGCCCTTCTGTCTGCTCCCGTTCTCATACCCCATTCGACGTGATGACAAGCGAATCTCAGGACCATTGTGGACAGGGCCATTGTTTGATCAGGAAGTGCTTGCATCCATGACCGTTGAGCGCGCGATTGCACTCTGTGGTGAAGATGCNGAACCNGCGGTACGACATTGGGTCGGTGAATCAGAGTTGGCCACAGTACCTTCACTCATCATCACCGACATGCTGCCCAAGTTCTGTGCAGTGACAGGGCCACCCAAGATTGTNGANTTNATTGCAGGACTCAAAGATGCGGGNTATAGTGCCGCAGTGGCCCGATGGGGCGCACCTGCGATTCGTACAGATGCGCCATGGCCAGTGATACTCAGTACCACCGAGGCTTGCTTCGATTAGCCACCAATGAACGACATCTCGACGCGGGGTTGTACCGATGTTTTCTCCGAGCGAATNTCGGAATATCGATCTACTCGATTTTGCCAGCAATTCTCGATGATTTCGAGTAACTCAGCATCACTCGCACCCATGCGTAGAGGAGTCATCAGGTCGAGACCATGTGTGGCAAACAAACAGGTGTAGAGGTGGCCATCTGCGGACAGTCGGGCTCGACTACAATCTCCGCAGAAGGGTTCAGTTACACTNGTAATCAGTCCAACTTCACCACCATTCGGNAACTGATATCGTTTGGCAACCTCGCCAGGCTTTGTCGCGGGTAGTGGAGAGAGGTGGTNGAATTGTTGACGAATCTCTGCAGCGGTTACGACATCTTTCATCGCCCATCCATTGGTGGTGCCAACATCCATGAATTCGATGAAGCGTACAGCAATATCTCGATTTGAAAACCGCTCAACTANATCGAGNAGCTCGTCTTCATTCGCATCCTTCTTGACGACCGTGTTGATTTTGATGGGGCCCAATCCGACCGACTCCGCGGCTTCAATACCGGCAAGAACTGCAGCGACAGTATGCCCAGAATCGGTAATTGCAGCAAAAGTTGCNTCATCCAATGCATCCAAACTCACGGTAACTCGATCAAGCCCTGCAGCCGATAGAGCGGGCGCGTAACGAGGTAAGAGGACCCCATTGGTCGTCATTGCAATCTCCACGCCGCGCAATGCAAGCCTAGAGATGAGTTGGTCCAAATCGCGACGTAGCAATGGTTCACCGCCTGACAATCGAATCTTTTCGACACCGAGTGAAATGAACAGACCTGCCAGGCGATCGATTTCTTCGTACGTGAGAATCTCATCTTTGTTGAGAAATGCAAAGTCGCTACCAAAGACTTCCCGNGGCATGCAATATCGACATCTCATGTTACAACGATCGGTGACAGATATTCGCAAATCGCGAAGAGGGCGGCCAAAGGTGTCTCTCAACTCGCCCATGACGGGGGCTTGTGTATAGAACAGGTAACAGTTTCTAACTCGGATTGAGCGAATGAATCGTGGGGAACCCGGGACCCCCACAATTTCAGTTGATATACCAGGTCGAACAGAATATTGTTGATGTTCGGAAAACGTACATATTGCATATTGGGAACAATGCTGCTCGCCGTCGCCACCTTAGGCGCAGGCGTCTCAGCTGAACAGAGTAACGAACGATTGTGTGACTTGGAGGAATTGGGAATCCTCGAACTCAGCATGGATGATGGGGTGGTCGAAGCAATGATCACGTCTGAATCCTTTCTTTCATTCATGAATTCGGATGATGCCGCATTGTTGGCAATTGAATCCATCGCCATGAATGTAGGATTGTCTGATGACGGTGAATTAGAACTCACCGAGATCGACATCAATGTTGGTGAAGAGCAATCGAATGAAATTGCAGTCACACTACGTTTGAGTGATGATTTGCTTGAGTTACTACATGATGAAGATTTGAGTTCTGAAGATTTGCTACGTGAACTTGGATTTGGTGACGACTTGGGTCTGGACGATTTCAATCCCGAAGTGGCTGATGATTATTGGCACTCTCGTACCTATTGGGCTGACGAAGCATACCAAGTTCGCGGCAGTCAGGCTGACTATGATGCAGTCATGGATTCCGAAGATCCTGAAGAAGAATTCTACAACATCTATGAAGAAGTCATGTCAGACTGGGAAGAGGAAGAGGAAATTCACTGGGCTGATGAAGCGCCTGAAAACGTTGAGCGCGAGTTGATGGAAGAATTGGTAGAAGCCCGCGATGGGGATATATCCCAGGTCATCATTATCGTCAACACCGATGGTGAAATCGCTGATGTAACCATTCTAGTCATCTATGAAGATGGTGAATACGAGATATTCACCTTCTCAACCATGCTGATTGACATTCGCGAACAATTGCTCGATGTCGATGCAATCGTAGTCTGGAACTGGATCCCAACCCCGCCGGTTGACCCCGTGGACGAAGATGATGACGAACTTGATGTGTTGCGCCGCTCACAATGTGAGCGTGGAACGCTACGTGGAGCATTCACACTCGATGAGAATGGCAATGGAACCATGCGTGGATTGGTGTACAACGAAGACGGTGAAGTCATCTCCAACATGTGGGGTCAGTTCGATGCAGATGGATTCGCACACGGGCTTGGTGGTGTAGACAACCAAACCGATGTGCGATGGAAGGCCGTCTACTTGGATGGTGAATTCGAGGGACTCTGGAAAATGACGAACGAATCTGATGACACACGCGGCGTCCTCAAGGGCTACTACGAAGTCAATGAAACCGGCGATAGCGGTGTCTTCAAGGGCAAGTGGAAGGAGACTGGTTGCCATCACATGGTTGAGGACGTTGACCGACCAGACATGGATGAGGTTCGCCCACGGCACGCACCAATCAAGATCGATGCGGACCGAATCGATACTCGGCCCATGGACATCTCGCCCAAGCAAAAGCCACTGATGGAAAAGCTG
>PATG01000002.1 GCA_002713555.1 Planctomycetaceae bacterium | reverse complement strand
CGGCGAAGATCGAGATGACGATTGTCAAGACGGACATCCAATCCAACGTGAACATCATCGGTCACACCGACAGGCAGTGGTGTTTCTGCAAGTGCCAGGATTTGGCCTGAAGTCACATTGATTTCGTATTCAGCGGGAGGTTCAGGTTCGCCCTCAGGGACCTTTGGGGGGCGCTTTTGAGCAACGGTTCCCGTGACTTGAATGGTCGACTCTCGACTTGCACTTTGAATCGCGGCGAACGAATTTTCATCCATATTGTCTTTTTTGAGGAATGCTTGGAGGTGACCTGTCCCATCACGAAGCATCAGGAAACAGATTGCACCTCGGCCGCGTACAGCCTCAGCGTAACCGGCCACGGTCACTTCATGCCCAATCATTTGGACTCCCAAATCGCGCACTTCACCCAAGGTGTGTGTTCGATAGTGTGTGGCTTCCCAATCACGTCCGTCGCGTCCGGTCATGTTTCTGCCGTGTGCATCCAACACTTGAACCGCACGGCGGGAAATGGTGGTGATTTCACTCCACTCAGTGAAACGCTTCCGCCCTCATCATTGATATGCAATAGGAGGTTCGCTGCGCTTAATGTCATCCGAACGTTTGCTGTTTACCTCTGAATCTGTCACGGCTGGACATCCTGACAAACTCTGTGATGCCATTTCGGATGCCATCCTCGATGCCTGTTTGACGCAGGACCCGAATGCACGTGTTGCATGTGAAACATTGGTCAAAGGAACCGAGGAAAGCAGCAAGATTGTACTGGCAGGTGAAATCACCTGTTCCCCACCTACAATTGATTATGCTTCAGTAGCTCGAAATGCCGCGAAGTCGATTGGTTACACTGACCAAGCCTTTGGCATGGATTCAGCCACTTGTCAAGTTGAGGTGATGATTACCACCCAATCCCCTGAAATTAGCCAAGGCGTCAGTCAAGGTAATTTGGATCAGGGTGCAGGTGACCAAGGCCTGATGTTTGGCTACGCTACGATTGAATCCGAATCATATGCGACTCTGAAGGGACAATTTATGCCTTTATCGGCATCTTTGAGTCAATCATTGACTCGACGATTGACGGAAGTTCGCGAGGCTGGGATTCTTCCATGGGCTCGACCCGATGGCAAGTCACAAGTCACCATTGAGTATGGAGCGTATGCAAAACCACGCCGAGTCTGGGCGGTTGTCATCGCCATTCAACACGATGACATGCTTGACAGGTTCGGCTCTGAAGAAGAGGAGCATGCATTCATCCAATCAGAAATAATGGAACACGTAATCAATCCAATTATTCCTGCAGAGNTGATTGATTCAAAGACAGATATTATCGTCAACGGAACGGGTCGATTTGTNCAAGGTGGTCCACATGCCGACGCTGGAATCACAGGTCGAAAAATCATCGTCGATACTTACGGNGGAATGGGTCGTCATGGNGGTGGTGCATTTAGTGGAAAAGACCCCTCTAAGGTGGATCGTTCTGCAGCTTATGCGGCTCGATGGGCAGCGAAACATGTGGTGGCGGCCAAATTGGCAAAGCGCTGTGAAATTCAATTGGCCTATGCGATTGGTGTTGCTGAACCTGTCAGCGTTCGAGTCTCTACAGATGGCAGCACGGCGCCAGGCGTCACTGAGGAAGAAATTAGCCGAAGAGTTCGCGAACATTTCGACTTCCGTCCGCGTGCAATCATCGAAAATTTGGACCTGCTGAGACCGATTTATTCAGCAACCTCAGCCGGTGGACATTTTGGGCGTGAACCTGAAGATAGGCACTTCCCCTGGGAGCGTTTGGATGCAGATCTGATTTCGGCTTTGCAACAGCCATGATTTTGTCCAATTCACGAGAACGCTTACGCGTTCTCCCATCATCCTCAAAGCAGGGTACGAATTCGGTGTGTCCCATGTCCCAACAGCGCCGGCGCTCAATTTCCTTGAGTTTCCTCCTAATTTCCAGCGTTTTTTTGGCTGCATTCACCCCAATTGCGTCTGCNGATAGCCGCATTTTGTTGGACTTGTCAAACGACCATGTGGTGCTGATTCAAGGAGACAGTACCAATGTAACGTTGACCATTGAGAATAACGACACTTCCATCCATGATTTCTCACTGAGTACNGATTCAACATCGACATCATCTGCTTGGAACGTGACTTTAGTAGATCAGAATATTTCGACCGTTTTGCCCACCTTCTCAGTAACGACCAGCATCATTGTTCACCTGGCCTCTGATGCCGATTTGTCAGACAGCGGATCCATCGATATCCATGTCGCCCACTCCGGNACCAATGTCGCCTCAAGTATCACCCTACATCTCTCCGTTGCCCCCTCTTATCTGCCAGCAGTTGGGCATACAGCGGTCGGTGATGAGGGTTTGATTAGTATGGAAATTGGTCAATCCATTGATGTGGATGTCCCAATTTCCAATCTTGGTTCATCCTCTGATCACATTGTATTGGCGGTAGATGAGACTGCAGATTTGGTAGATTTCTGGGCTAACTGGAATGGTGGGAGTGGTAGTGGTTCCAACAACTCCGGTAACAACAGTGGTGGTGACGGAGGGAACAATTCCGGTAACAACAGTGGTGGTAATGGAGGGAACAATTCCGGTAACAACAGTGGTGGTAACGGGGGGAACAATTCCGGGAACAACACTGGTGGTAACAATACCAACAATGGGACAGGCAATGTCACGAATGGTCCCACTGAATTCTTTGCAAGTCTCAGTGCGGTTACAACCAATCTGACCGGGCAATTAGATGCCGTAAATCTAACTGCAAATCTCACTTATTTCGTAGACTGGACATTACAACAGAATGGCTCGTTTTTACCGCATGACGCTGGTCTTTACAACTGGACGAGCAATGGAACNAATCACACTTGGACCCAAATGTGGAATGTTTCCAGTGGTGAATGGTGTCTTTCGGCTACACTAAGTCAAAACCTGTCGACTCTCTCTAATGCAACAACTTGCATGACAGTGAGTAATGGAAGCGGTGGCGGCAATGGGACCACCATGGGCCGTTCTGTTCCTTCCGGTTGGGATGTTCGATGGATGAATTCCACGCTGAACAACATGAGCGCTGGTGAAGAACGAATGAGCACTCTACGAATCAGTGTACNCAACGGAGAAGTTCCCGGAGACTACGGNTTCTTGCTTTCTGCTGGCTCCGCATTTGGAAACTTCACCATCTCGGAAACAATCGTTGTTCGAGTGAATGGTTCTCACAATCTGACCTTCTCTGCGACAGACTCTACTGCAAATTGGTTGCCAAACGCAACTGGTGTAGTCGTATTCGAAATTCACAATGCGGGTACCTCTGAAGCCGAATCAATTTACTCGATATCTGATGCCGGTCAATGCACCTCCAGTTTGGATGCATCCGAAGCAGATGGAGTTCGTCTTTCCTCACAAGAGAATGATTCGGTCCAAGTGAATCTCCACATCGATGCAGACGCAAGCCAAGGTGATCTTTGCCAACTGAGCTTTACAGCTTGGGATGAAATTTCAGACTCCATGTATACCTTCGTCCATGATGTCGTTGTTGGTGCAGCGCATGGGCTAGAACTCGTGAATGCGGCCTCTATTGTATTGACTCCGGGGGGTACGGCGTCAGGTACCACGACCATCAAAAACAACGGGACTGAANCGACCTACCTCAGGATTTCAGGGAACGCAGATGGCCTTTCAATTACAACCGATTCAAATTTCGTTGAAGTTCTATCAGGTGATACTGTTGAATTGACTTGGTCCACCTCAGTTGCTAGCGATACCGGTTTGGTGGGCGAACAGATTGTGGCTCTAACGGCTGAATCTCAAGGCGGAATGTCCACACTTGAGTATAACACCTCAGTTGACATCCTACCGTGGTCATCCATTTGGATGGCAGGGCCCTTGGGAGGTGCCTTCAGCGTGGGTGCAGATTCGCCTGCAAGCGTTGATTTCATGTTGACAAATGATGGTACTGGTCCGGCCAATGCGACATTGGATTGGCGTGATGCACCAGCAGGATTCACTATCTCGGTGGATAATACCTCCTCCATAGCTGCTGATGGTAATGGAGTGGCAATGTCAATGACAGTTGCGATAGATGATGACATTGCTTCGGGAACATACTCGTTCACCGTTCTCGCGCTTCATCCCGATGATGGTTCTACTTGGGATTCTCTGACCATCGATGCTCAAGTCACCCAACGGGCAGAGGTACGTCTTTTGGTTGCGGGAGATTCTCTACCAGTATCCAGTGGCGCAGATTCCATATTCTCTGCAACCGTCATCAACGATGGGAATGAGCCAGATACCTTCGCCATTACACTCACAGGGGCCTCCGGGTTTGAGGTTGGTATTTCTCCACAGACGCTTACACTCACGTCAGGAGAGAGCGGTGAAGTGACCGTGACACTCCGTCGAACAGGTGCCAGCGGCGACTTGACAATGCTTCTTGTCGCAGAAAGTGAGAACGATGATCTTGTGACAGATTCTGTATCTTTGCACGCAACCGAACCGACCGTCTCCGTCCAAGCCACTGTGACTACCAATGTCGTTTCAATTCCAGCAGAAGGTACAGTTAGTCTGACTTTGTTCCTTGCAAATCTTGGTGAAGCGGAAGATACACTGTTAATTACAGGCCCCTCTGGATTTTCATGTGACCACCCGGGTCAAACTNCGCTTGCANCTGGCGCAGCAGCCGAAAGNCATGCGGTGACTTGCACGGCTGGAAACGGTTTGCTAGCAGGTATGCACACCATTGCATTCACCGCGACATCACTGGCCAATTCCAGCGTCAACTCATTGGCATCTGTTGAGGTTCAAATTGAACCAAAGCGTAGTGCGAATGGTGGCCCGATGATTGAGGTTATGATGAGTGGTGACGATTGGTCACTTCCTTGGAATAGTTCGGCAACATTCACAGTCACTGTACGAAATGATGGCAATGAACAAGTCTCAGGATTCTTACACATCGCAGGGGAGCATGTGCAGGATTTGGGGACCAATTGGACATTTATTGAAGAGAATCAAACTCAACGTCTTTTCTCGGTTGCGCCCTTGGGTGTTGCAACTTATTCACTTACACTCCAACCTGCAGGTGAACCCACGATTGGTAGTGTTGATTTACGAATCGAAGCCAGTGGCTCTCTCTCGGATGGACAGGGATTCCAGGTCAGCAGTGAGACGAGTACACTTCAGATTGAATTCGATGCGCCGCCACCTACTGAAGCAGAATTGTGGAGCGGTGGACCCATGGTGAACGCAGCCAGTCTAGCGATTGCGATGCTTTCTGGCTGGCTATTTGCCGGCTTGCTCATCATGTGGATGCGATATAGTGCGAAGATGCGCTCAAAGCAAATCGCTCAAGATGCTTGGGATGAAGCCACTGAAGAAGAGAACAAGGATGCAGACTTGAGCCATGGTGAAATTCGCGCAGATGAGGATGGTACGGCACGCTGTTATTCCTGTGAGGCTCGAATTCGGTTGCCTAACGAAAAGGAAGCACCCTATCGATTCAAGTGTCCAACTTGCGGTGACATGAATCGGGTGATGCCTCCTCGTGAAGACTGATCAAGTTCGCTCTGCAATCAGTAGGAACGCGGTATGCCCCATGGGTGTGTTTCCTGGCCTTACACCACCCCGGCTGGCTTTCGTCCAAACTCGCTCTATCATCTCTCCAGCCCAATCGATATGCAGCCCTGCTTCTTCACAAGCCTCCCAGGCCTTTTCCATTTGACTCGAAACTGGACAGTAGCAAGCGATTCTACCTCCATATCTGAGTTTCTTTGCAAGTGTTGAAATCACGGGCCATGGTTCTGGTAAGTCTAGGATTATTGCGTCGAATTGATCTGTAACATCCTCGAAAGAAACCTTGGCGATGTCGCCTTCAATCAGCGACCAATTCGGGAACTCCTTGAGCGCATTTGCGGCTCGCACCATATTCTCTCGACCCACTACTGCATGTTCAGGGCGATTTTCGACAGATACCAAAGTCCCATTTCGTCCAAGGACATTGGCCAAGTGTAGTGCTAATCCACCAGATCCATGCCCTGCTTCAAGTACACATTGACCGGCGCCGATACCCATCCATGCTAGCAAAAAACCTGCATCTTTTGGGTTGATGATTTGTGCTCTTCGCTTCATTCCTTTACGTAACTCAGGGAGGCCGACTTCGACCCGAGTGAGTACCTTTTGGCCGATGGTAACTCTCTCACCATCTTTCGTTGATTTCAAAATTTCAGTTGGGCTGAACCGGCCAATACCTTTGATTTTGATTTGTTCATCTTGCAATGGGACAATATAGGTGCGNCCACCATCTTCCCTGAGTGCTGTATATTCCGTCATTATTTTCACATCCTTGTTCCGAGGAACACAACCCTGCAAGCAAGGTGCCGACCCATGGGCGGNCGAGTGCAACCCCTGCGAACTTGGGTTTGGATATCAATACGCCGATNCTAGATTAGAAGCCGCCCAAGGGGGCTATAGCCCCCGTGGGCGAACGAAGTTGACATAGCACACATTCAAGAACGAAGCCGAGCCCCAGGGCCTTACTGGAGGACTCACATGACGGATGAACAGGTGGATGATGCGGTCACTGAAGAAGTGTCCAGTGTCGATGAAGTACCTGAATCTGCTCCTGAACAAACCAGTTTTGGTTTCGGTTCGATAGCGGATGGAATGGAAGATCCAATTATCGATGAGCCCATTGCTGATTGGTTGCAGAACATATCCTTTGATTCAACATCTGAAGTACCTATTCCAGATACATTGGTTGACCAAGTCATCGGACAAGAAGATGCGGCCCTTGTCATCAGAAAGGCTGCAGAGCAACGCCGGCACATGTTGATGATTGGTGACCCTGGTACTGGCAAGAGTATGCTTGCTAAGGCAATGACTGAACTTATGCCTTCAGAATCACTTGAAGACACCATGTGCTACATGAACGACGATGATGAAAATGAGCCACGGATTCGAACAGTTCCTGCGGGTCGGGGTGATCGAATTGTCAAGGATCGCAGAGAGCAACTTCGTGAGCAACGAGAACGAACCAGTCGTACACTNATGTTTGTCGCTCTTCTCATTGGTGCTGCCCTATTGATTGCCACAATCCAGTCCGGTGAAATCATTACACTGNTATTTGGATTGTTCATCCTTGCCTTCGGATACATGTTCATCAAGAACCGTCTTGTCTCAAATGACGAATCTCGTATCCCCAAATTGTTGGTCAAACGCAAGCGAGGTGACATGCCCCCCTTCGTTGATGCCACTGGGACACTTGCAGGCAGTCTTCTTGGTGATGTGCGCCACGACCCATTCCAGTCCGGTGGTATGGAAACACCCGCTCACGAGCGGGTTGAAGCGGGTGCGATTCACAAGGCCCATGGTGGCGTTTTGTTCATTGATGAAATCAATCTCCTTCGCCTTGAAGAGCAACAAGCCCTGTTAACCGCAATGCAGGAAAGGGCCTTCCCAATTTCAGGGCGATCAGAGAGATCTTCTGGAGCCCTCACNAAAACCGAGGCTGTCCCATGCGANTTCATCCTGGTCGCTGCAGGAAATCTCGATGCTGTTCAGCACATGCATCCCGCATTGCGCAGTCGTATCCGTGGTTATGGGTACGAGGTTTACGTTAATTCTACCATGCGCGANACAGCTCGTAATCGCCGTCGCCTCATTCGTTTCATCGCACAAGAGGTGCGTAACGAGCAAAACAAGAAGACAGGCAACCCCATACCTCATTTTGATCGCTCAGCGGTTCAAATCATCCTTCGTGAGGCCCAGCGTAGGGCTGGTCGTCGAGGTAAGTTGACCTTGCGCCTACGTGAATTAGGTGGTTTGGTTCGTATTGCCGGAGACCTTGCTTGCGAAGAAAATGCACAAGTTGTCAGTAGCAAGCATGTTCTTGGGGCACGTAGAATTGCACGCCCATTGGAACAGCAGGTTGCAGATCGAATGATTGAACGTCGTCTCGATTACTCGATGTTGGTCAATAGTGGAGAGCGTGTAGGGCGCGTTAACGGGCTGGCTGTACTAGGTGCAGACTCCGGCATGTCTGACTTCAGTGGTATCATGCTCCCTGTGGAGGCTCTGGTCACGCCAACTCAATCCAAAGCAGGTAGTGTGTTTGCGACAGGAGGTTTGTCCGATTTAGCCAAAGAAAGCGTGACCAACGTCAGTGCGGTCATCAAGAAGTTGACTGGTAAGGATGTCTCCGATTATGATATTCACATTCAATTCGTTGACACTCATGGGGTTGATGGAGATAGTGCTAGCATCACCATTGCAACGGCCATTATTTCGGCCTTTGAAGACATCCCAATTGACCAAAACTTGGCGATGACTGGTTCTCTTTCTGTCCGTGGTGAAGTTCTCCCAATTGGTGGTGTTACGGCGAAGATTGAGGCTGCCGCAAAGAGTGGAATCAATCGAGTCATTATCCCACGGGCCAACATGAAGGATGTTCTCATCGACGATTTGTACAAAGACCAAATTGAGGTGATTGCAGTCGATACTTTAGACGAAGTGATGGAGAATGCATTGGTCTCTAACGAGAACAAGAGTTCCTTGGTCGAGCGCCTAGGTGCCGTTATTGATCGCTTGACACCGAACCCAAGTGGCCGCCCAGCGTAATCACTTGAGGGATTCACATGTCTGGGCCCATGCTTGTTTGTCATGGTGGGGCAGGACACACAGCAAAAGATCAACCGGGCGTGGATCGAGCCGCTGATGCGGGATGGGCAATCCTGTGTGCTGGTGGGACTGCAATCGAGGCGGCTCTCGCCGCAGTTCAAGTGATGGAGGATGACCCTGTACTCAACGCAGGAACGGGTGGACGAAAGCGAGCCGATGGCTCGGTGCAATTGGATGCAGCTATCGCATCATCTGATGGGCGTCTTGGAGCCATTATGGCAATTGAAGATACGCCGAATCCGATACACGTTGCAGCAGGGCTACTCGATGAACCAATTCACATTTTGGTGGGCCAAGGCGCTCGTGCATGGGCGGACGAGAAAGGTTTTCCAAAAGCCAAAGTCAATGGTAGCGATTCACCTTCCGGAAATGATACAGTCGGCTGTGTTGCAATCGATCAATCAGGTTTGATGGTCGTTGCATCTTCAACAGGAGGTTGTACCGGACGCCCCCGTGGACGAGTTGGAGACACACCTCTTTGGGGGCCCGGTCTTTGGGTTGACGAGAATGTGGCACTGGCCGCCACAGGGATTGGTGAGGAAATCACGCTCAAGATGCTCTGTCATCGCGTTGCAATTCATCCTGGTTCATTGCAAGAAAAAATGCAGTATGGCCTTTCCTTGTTTGATCCGTCCATTGAAGTCGGACTGATTGGAATTTCCACGGGCGGAGAAGGTATCGGTTTGGCAAATACCGGAATGCCATGGGCGATTAGGAGTGCAAATCCGTGAGCATCTGCTCTAGTGCTGTATTGATTTGTAGAATTAAGGTACCAAATTCCATTGGGATGTTGGGGTCTTCATACAACTCTTCCAACTTGGCTTGAGACATCGCAATTCGAACATCAAGTTGCTTGTTCTTGTTTAGAAGCCACTGTTCAACGGCGTCCTTCGCACCCTTGCGAATGTTCCGTGGGACCTTTTGGTCATCCAATTGTGTAATCACGCTCGCAATTTGCTGCAATCTGTTTTCGATATCGGCTGTCATGGTACTCCTCCGAAAGCATGCTCACAAGACAAAGGGGGCCGAGGCTGCTTTAAGTCGCTTTCCTGTGCAGGTGCTGTAACGCATGTCAGATATCGATATTCAGTTGGAACTTATTCAATGGGTTCGCCTCAGCGTACTGGTTGTTTGTTTTGGCGGAGCGGCTTGGCTTGATCACAAAACCCGTCGCGTATCCAATGATTGGTGGTGGGGGTGGGCAAAACCCACACTGTTCTTGTTAATGCTAGAGCTGTTGATTCTCGAAGCCGGTTGGATGATATGGCTAACAGCGTCTGCCGTTGTTGCTTTCGCCTCTACCGCATTGATTGGCATTCCAGATTTCAATGATATACGCAAGGGCTCAAAATTGGATGTCGCGGTGACCATTTGGTACTTTGTCAGTGGCGTCGGATTGGTGATGGGTGCAATGGAATATGTGCCTGTCCTCATGGATTATTTTGATCCAAGTATACCTATGGATACAGAATCTGCATTGACCAAGGCAGCGTTGTTGTGGGGGCAAATGATTCTCATGGGCATTGTGTTGCTATTCTTTGAGATGGCTTGGCGATTCAGGATGCTACACGGTGGTGCCGATGCCAAAGCAATGATGCTTGCCACCTTGTTACTACCTTCTTGGGTGGGTGCTGCATTCCCACTGTATCTCGATGATTCTGCGATGTCAACATCGATGCCACCTGCATTATCACTTCTGATTTGGGCTGGCTTGGCTTTCTTGGTTTTACCATTGATTATGTTGGCCCGGAATGCGGGGAGAGGTGATTTGAGACCTCTTTCAATGTCGTGGCACGCTTCAAAAATGGCATTGGGCGAAATTACGAATAACCACGTGTGGTTGCTTGAAGAAGTGATTGACAAACCCGATGGGACACGAGGCGTAACTCGTCGAATGCGTCCAGTACGTGGTAGCCGCGCCGAAACTGAGATCGAACAAGTTCTCAATGAGTTGGCAGAGTACGGTGTTGAGAATGCCTGGGTAACCGCAAAGCACCCATTCTTACTGTTTGTTTTCCCTGCAATTCTTCCACTTGTATTGTTCGGAGACCCAATAGTTTGGATTCTCAGTTATCTTTGATGCTGGTCACACCTTCGATTGGCAGTTATAGGCAAGTGTCTGTGCGATTTTTCAACTTCTGTGAGCGTACTTCTGACGCCCTAAAAGGGCTAATATACCGTCGCTCGTCTCCATGATTGTTGTCTATGAGTACTGGGGGCCAGAACGTCAGTAATTCTGACGAACTTACGATTGATCAAGCAGCCTCAGCTTTTTCTGTCTCTATAGCAACAATCAGAAATTGGATCAAAACTGGCTATCTAGAACGTACCAAGTCTGGATTGATATCGGGGGAATCAATCACTAAATTCAAACGTGAAAATCTCGGGAAAGATAAGTTAATTTCACGAGCGAACAAGTCGAAAAAGGATTCGCATGACCACCAACCCTTACAAGAAAAAATTCTCAGTTTACTTGATTCTACTGTGGTTGATTGCGCACAACTTGCAGAGGAATACCAATCCCAACTTTCAAATTCATATAGGAACAAAGAGGGTGTATATTATACTCCAAAGCACGTCATATGTGATTTCTTTGATCAAGTAAACACTGATTGTAACGATTTGACTTTTTGCGACCCCTGTTGTGGGTCAGGGAATTTCATCATTGAAGCGATAAAAAAGGGGTTTCGTCCAGAGAATATATTTGGATTTGATACCGATCCTGTTGCTGTAGCATTGACAAAAAAAAGGATATATGACTCCACAGGTTACATGTCAGATAATATCGTCCAAGGCGACTTTATTCAGCATCACATCAACGATAAGTGTCACAGATATGATGTGATTATGACCAATCCACCGTGGGGGAAGAAAATCAACAAAGATGTAAAAGATAGCTATGCAGAGCAAATGGGAATTAAGAAAAGTTCTGATACGAGTTCCTTCTTTTTCTTTGCCTCTCTTGGGGTCTTAAACGAGAATGGATATCTTGGTTTTCTGTTGCAAGATGCTTTCTTCAACATTGAAACATTTGCAGATGCGCGTCAGAAGGCACTCTCATACCAACTTGTCTCAATTCAACATTATGGGAAATTATTTCCAAAACTTCAAACCAAGGCTATTTCAGTTATTCTAAGGAAAAACGAGGCAGAATTAGATAATGAGGTTAAATGTCGAATGGGGACTGATGTTTATTTTCGAAAGCAATCATCTTTTTCAGAAAATCCCAAGCAGATTTTCAACATTAACTCTAACGATAATGATGCTAAAATCATCAAGCATCTTTTTTCTTTGCCTCACAGAAATCTAGATCACGGTGTTGAATGGGCCCTTGGGATAGTGACAGGGAATAACAAAAAGTTGGTTAAAAGTACTAATTTTGCAGGAGGAGTACCCGTTTATCGTGGCTCTGATATCACCGATGACTGTTTGAAGCCTCCAAGTTCATTCATTTCATCCGATCTGTCACAGTATCAGCAAGTTGCACCAGAGGAGTTGTACAAAGCCCCTCAGAAGATAATTTACAAGTTCATTAGCAATAATCCGCGCTTTTATGTTGACAAGGAACAACGGTACATTTTGAATAGCGCCAATTTAATTGTTCTACGTGACTTCCCGATTACGCACCAACAATTGGCAAACATACTCAATAGTGATGTCATGTCGTGGTTGTTTGAAAAACTATTCAGCACTCATAAAATCCTTCAATCAGATTTAATATCGTTACCGATACATACTGAATATTTCCAGCAGTATGAATTATTCAATGAAGATAATTTTTTGCAACATTTAGGACTACAGAGAACTGAATCAGGATATAGTCTAATAACTGTTGATTCCTTATCCCTAATTATGTGCGATAGAGTAGAGTCCTTTAGGCGTGGACTTTTCAGTCTACATACTACACGTTTCGGCAAAGTTGGAGAGATATTTATCCAAGCAATGGAAAATTTGGCAGGCCCCGAATCTAACTTCCACGATCTTTTCGATCCTCGTGAGGGAGAACGAGTTGAAGTAAAATGTTCAAGAGTTTTAGAAGCAAACAGTGAAAAAATTACCGTAGAAAATTTTATTGATCAATGCATCAATAATGACCCAGAAAGTCGCCCTTTAGATTTCGAGGAAAGGGAAGATCACTCTTGGGATTGTAATATGCAACAAATTAAGAGGGACGAGTTTTCGAGATTATACTACTTGCTGTTTTTCAGAAATAGAGTTTTGGTTTTCTGTATTCGTTCTGAACAAATTGGTGAAGATATCAATTTCTCAGATCGGCAACATGGAAGAGACGGCGAAGGGCAATTCCATATTACAGATAGGAACATTAGTCACCATATTGCGACATATCTTTTACATCATTACACCTACAATGAGTTCATTCAATTATTTGAAGATGAAGAATGATTATCATATCATGGTTGCTTATGCTGGCAACCATGGAGCATAATTGCATAGCTCCACGTTTAATCCATGCGACACGGGTCTACAAGAAGCATCATGCGATACGATCCACCGTCTCTGGTGTAATCGCCTCATCCTTTGTGACACGGAATGAAATCGCCTTCAGGTTCTCTGGTCCGTTTCTGAATTTCCGAATCACCATCCGTGTTTCAAAGTCTGTTCCTAGCATACCAACTTCGAATTCCATCACAATGTCGCAGATGGCATACAGCTGGCGCTCAACAGACTTGTCTACCATGTCACTTGAAACATTGAGCAGTAAAATTCCACGATTCATTTGCGTATGTGCTTGAATCATACGGAGCATCGAGATCACCCTAGAAGAGTCGTTTCGAGCAAAGAAGAAATCCAGATTGTCCACAGCTGCGCGGAAATAAGGTGGTAATGATGTCATTTGACTTGTCAAATCTGTCAAGTAATCATGGACCTCATTTTCTGTGAATCGAGTTTGTGCGAGTTTTTGAATATCTTGCATGGTAAACCCTTCGAGTCGATATCGGCTGGCACGTAAATCTCGCTCCAAAACATTCTGGTTGTATTCCTCACCCATGGTTCGGACCATGATGTCAGTCGGCCAATCATATCGGCGGTACAGCGCAAGAATCTCCGCTTGACTCTCAGCTGTTGAAACCAAGAGTGTGTTTTCCGGATCTTCAGCGACAGATGCGAATTGTTTCGCCATCAAATCCATTCCTGCACCTTGATTGCCAATGGCGAGCAAAGTGAAACCACGTGGGATACTGCCATCATTTAGTGGACTCCCCGTCAAGATGTTATCGAATTTGACAGAGCCGATGCTTCCCATATCACCGTAGAATTCCTCATCGTCGGAGTCAAATTGTACAGGTTCCATTTTTTTCACCTCAATGAATCACAACTTGCCCTCGATCGATGAGGTCAGTGCAATACAAATCCAAGTTGGCCAACACACCTGGCGGTGTTTGGTCTGGGACGTTGATGATGGCTGTGAGTACCTCTCGCGCACGGAATGTATTGATGAAGGTGTGAAGATATTCTGCCAACATTCGCTTCTCATTGTAAATTGAAAGTGCGTTTACAGAATCCAAAATGACGAAATTTCCGGTTTCAGTATATTCGCTCAAATGGTATAGGGTACGCAACATAATCGACTCCAGCATGATTGGGCTATCGACAAATCGAACATTCGGATACGGTACTTCTGTTCCTCCGATGAATCCACTCGACACAGTATCGATGAATTGGATTCCGCTGGAATCGATGCCGATGCTGTCGAGAGTTTGGATGATTTCTGCTGCACTTCGAGAAGCGCAAATGTAGACTCCCCTCATCCCGAATCCTTGGATTAGCGGTTGAAGGATTGATGCAATAATCAATTCAGAATTACTTGTGCCTACTCGAACTTGAATAGCAGAAGAAGGACTTACTTCATCAGCCAACTGTTGAGCGATCCCCGCATCCAGTTCAATCATTTACAGCACCCCACTTCAGCATCGGCGTTAACATTACACCTTTGGGTGTCAGTTCCAGTGCATACTTTGCGCGAGCATGAGAAGTTCCTCGCATCTTAACAACTTGTACGAACCGGAGAAGGTGCCCCATTCTTTCCACGTCACCCAGTACAATAATGCCGTCAAGAATAGCTTCTTCTACACCAAATGAGGACCAATATGCCTTGGCGCCCGACGATGTAATTTCCGAGACGAGCAATGCTGTACACCCTAATGTTGCAAGAGATTTACCCAATTTGAACAGGAAATCACGAATCAACTGTTCGCTTGGAATCTTGTAACAGAGTGTCGTAACCGAATCAATCACCAGTCGAGTGACACCAATGGTGTTGACAATGTCGGTAATCGATTTGACCATGGCATCAATATCCGACAGATCGAATGTGGACTTGGTCATGCCTAACCAAGAGAACAACACGTCCATGTCAAACACGTTAATGAGTCCTTGATCGACAAGACGCATATCAAAGAAATCGAATTGACGCACATTCTCAAGTAGTTTTACAGAAGGTTCAGTCGCTGAGAAGTGGGCACAAGCTTCACCCTGGCTGGCCCCATTGACCAAGAATTCCATGCACATGGTTGTCTTCCCTGAACCACAAGTTCCAGCGACCAAAACCGTGGAGCCGTAGGGAATTCCACCACGCAAAATTTCGTCCAACCCGGCGATTCCAGTGACACACCTGTCACGCTCGTACTGGGGGGTGGGCATCATGGGAACGAAGCGCGATTCAACAGGCCGTAGA